>CALAYY010000062.1 GCA_937895465.1 uncultured Clostridia bacterium
CGGCTGGATCACCTCCTTTAAGGAACAGGTTAATGACCTGATCTTAAGTCGATTATCTAAGCTAGTCTTAGATACCAAGTCCTGAAAATGCAAACGGTTTTCACTGTTTTAAACCGAAAGTTTCAGGCCTTGCTTGTGAGTCTTATTCCTTTATCAATGTGTAAAAACATATACAGCTGTTACTAATGTAACAGCTGTTTTTATATTTCGTCAAAAAACTTCGTTTTTAAAGTCAGGACATAAGGAGTCACTAAATGCCCGCAAAAAGTCATTTATTTTTATAGACTATCGTTATCAGTATTTAACAAATAAAGGTGACACTAAGCCCTTTTTTATGAATGAAGAAATTAAGATACAAAGCCTTCTTTATCAAAAGAAGGTGGCATTGCCGTAAGGCAATGACGGATGATTAATTTGCTAAAGCAGTTAAAAGCATTATGAAAAGCATTAAAAGCTCATTAAAAGTATTTTTATTTCTCTTCGAAGATTTTTTTGATTTGTTCTTCTGATGGAGTTGTTTTATTATCCCAAAAAAGATTTAAAGGCAAGTATTTGACCAAAAAATATACGACAATGCCTACAAAAACCCCTGCAATAACAGAAGCAACGAGCATAAGCGGAAGTATTAATATAAGATTGATTTGTTGAACTATAGTTGCCGCAATCAATGTCTGTATTATGTTATGAACTATTGCGCCTGCAACACTAATGCCCATAAGGCTGACTTTGGGGGAAGCGAATCGGTATAACAGCGACATAATAGTAAAAGCGCATATTCCGCCGCCCAGAGAATAAACAAGCCCAAAGACATTGCCAAAAAGTGAAGCCAAAAAACATCTTATAATCAGGACAGCAAAAGCGTCAAAATATCCCAAAAAGATTATTGCAGCCAGCGTTACAACATTGCTAAGCCCCATCTTTGAGCCAGGGGCAAACGCTAATAAAGGGGGAAGCATGCCCTCTAGATAGTGCATTATAAGGGCAATCGCTGTAAACAATGATATTCTTGCTATTCGTAACAAAACTTTATTTCTCATAGTTATCCCACAATTATATCAAAATCACTTTGCCCTATAATCGTTATAATAACATTATTAGGAAGGCATATTATCTGTTCGGGAGCAAACTGAATATTAGAAATTTCACAGAGATGGTCAGGGCATGTTGAATCTTCTACATGAACAACCCTATCTTCAATTACCAAAACTAATAGCAGTTTGTCATCGGCATTGCTGATGTCGTAATGCCCATTGATATTTAGGTCATAATCAGCATAAAATTTGTTCTCAACCCAAACTCTTACAATCTCGCCTTCTTTTTTTGCATTGAAACTTATTATCATAAAGGTTATAACGACTATCGCCAAAACGGCAAATATCGGAATATCCAATAATGAAAAAGGGCGGGATGATTTTATTTTCTTGACTTTTTCTATATCCATATCAAAAACTATATTCTACACCGTTATTATCTACATATGGCTCATATTCTTTATAGCCATTGGCACCGTTAATATCCATTTGCTCCAATTCACCCACAGCGGCATAACGCATGTCATTGCTAATCAAAACGCCGCTTAAATTGTTTTGAATCATATATTTTACTCCATTTTCCATACCTAAGAGCATGACAATTTTGGCATAGATATCGGCAAGTTCAGAATTTTTATTAATTATAGTCACCGAAATAAGACCTTCTTCATAATATTTATCAGGATTTTCACCTTCTGGGGTTTGGTGATTTCGTATAATATTCAAAGGATATCCTGTTTTTGGGTTTAGGATATGGGCATATTTGGTTCCATCGTATATAAAAAACCTGTTATAATCTCCGCTTGTTACAATAGAAATGTCATCAAGCTTTAACGCACAAAACTTGTCTTTGCTTTCAATCGGCATATCTATCCCTACTGTCCATTTTGTAACTTGTTCATTGCTTATCGGCTTGGACTTATAGACATAGACATTGCCTGAAATATTAATTATAGCGGCAGAAAGATTATACTTTTTGCATATTTCAACAGCCAAATCTGTTCCATAGCCCTTAGCCTGTCCGCCAAAATCAATTTTAACATCTCTTTGGTCTTTGGTAATATAATATTTATCGTCAGTGTCTTTCCCAAACTTCACCAGTTTAAAATCAATAATCGGCAAGGTATCAGTTATTTGTTCTGTGGTAGGCACACTATCCCGTTCATTATCATTATCAAGGTCATCATCTCTCAAGGATAAAGAATCTAACTTCCATAATTCCATAAGAGGATATATGGCAGGATTAAAATATTCATTGGCGTTAAACTCCAAGCCGTCTATATTGCCGCTATCGTTTTCATAAAGATTTTTTGCAGTAGTCAACATATGATAAACATGTTCTGAAACATAAAATCTTTTTTTAGGGTCAAAAGGTTCATCTTGATTAGTGCCATATTGATTAAATTCATAGATAACGCTGTTTTCGTCCACAGTATTGAGTTCTGTATTCATGCCTTTTAACGTATAAATTATTTCGGCTTTTGCTTTATTGAGCGTTTGTGAATCTTTGCCATAAAGAGTTGCGTTTAAAGGCATTTGGCGTGTTGTTTCCGTTCCAAATACATACTCATAGAATTGGATTTTTTTAATATCCGTTTTTTGACATGACGAAAAAGTCATCATGCTGGCAAGTGCTATTAATAATATTAATGTAATTGATAATTTTTTCATAAGTTCTTTTAGATTATACTATAAAATCAGCAATCTGTAATCAAATTGCATAAACTAATCCCAAATTTTAGCCTTGTACGCTTCTGCCAAAATTATGCAACAGACTACCAGAGTAAAAACTATTATTATATATCCAATTTCATTGCAAATTTTAAAAAATATTGTATAATATAATAGCTGTTTTTATATATGCGAGGGTGGCGGAACTGGCAGACGCGCACGTTTGAGGGGCGTGTGGTTATACCGTACGGGTTCAAGTCCCGTTCTTCGCACCAATCATTTCAAGGCTTAGAAAGCACTTCTAAGCCTTGTTTTTTTATAAAAATGATAGAATGCCTTATTTTAAGTTTATAGTCTTATTTCTTATACCCACATTTATACCCACAAAATTATTATCTTAAATACGGATTTATAATACCAATTTCTCAATTCATGTTTTTTATTTGAATCATTTGATTACACTCTTATAAGTTCTATATTTTATACTAATAAAACATGAAAATTCAATCTAAACCCCACAAACTGTTTTTAAAATTATTGATAATTCATTATCAAACTAATTGACAACAGATTATCAATGATGATATAATTAAAATCGATACAAATGGTATCGAATTATATATAAGAGGGTATTAATGAGTTCTTTGAAAGGGTTTTCAATAGCGTGCGTGCAAAGGTTGCCAAACTATCTCAGCTATTTGAAAATCAAGCGTTATCAGGGAATTGAAAATATAAGTACAGTTACAATGGCTAACGACCTTAACTTAACTCAAATTTTAGTTAAGAAGGATTTGCAGCAGGTTTCCAGCATAGAAGGAAAGCCCAATGTGGGTTTTTGCGTTAAGCGTCTTATAAAAGATATAGAAAGCTTTTTGGGTTTTGATAATACAAAAGATGCGGTGCTAGTTGGTGCGGGAAAATTGGGAAGTGTGCTCTTGTCTTACAAGGGCTTTGAAAAATACGGACTTAATATCGTTGCGGCTTTTGACAATAATCCAGACATAATAGGGGCAGAATCGGGCGGAATAAAAGTCTTTGATATAGCAAAATTACCTAACTTAGTAAGGCGAATGTCAATACATATAGGCATAATAACAGTTCCCAAACAAAGCGCCCAAAGCATTTGCGACATAATGACCGATGCAGGAATAAGAGCCATTTGGAACTTTGCACCTATCGTCTTAAATGTGCCTGATAATGCAGTTGTACATAATGAAGATTTGGCGGCATCTTTGGCGGTCTTGTCAAAAAAACTGAAAGAAGTATTAGATTGATGTTAAATTTTAGGAGATATATTACATGAGAGATTATCAGATTGTGGACAGCGTGGAAAAGCTTGAGCAAACGCTAAAAAGGGTAAAGGCAGCCCAAAAAAAATATGCTGAGTTTTCTCAAGAACAGGTTGACAAGATATTCTTTGCGGCGGCGGTTGCTGCTAACAGCCAAAGAATTCCGCTTGCAAAAATGGCTGTATCTGAAACAGGCATGGGTGTTGTGGAAGACAAGGTCATCAAAAATCATTATGCTTCCGAATACATCTATAATGCCTACAAAGATGTAAAAACTTGCGGTGTCATTGAAGAAGACAAGGCTCAAGGAATGAAAAAGATTGCAGAGCCTTTGGGAGTTATAGCTGCAGTTATTCCTACCACCAATCCCACTTCAACGGCTATTTTCAAAACGCTTATCGCTTTGAAAACAAGAAACGCAATTATAATAAGTCCGCATCCCAGAGCAAAAAACAGCACAATAACAGCGGCTAAGGTTGTCTTAGAAGCAGCAATAAAAGCAGGCGCACCTCAAGATATTATCGCATGGATTGATGTACCTTCTTTGGAGCTTACCAACCTTGTTATGAAAGAATGCGATATCATTTTGGCTACAGGCGGTCCTGGCATGGTTAAAGCGGCATACTC
>CALAYY010000063.1 GCA_937895465.1 uncultured Clostridia bacterium
GGCAGTTGCCAAAGCTGAAGAATTAGAGCAAGCCGCCAAAATCAAATATGATATGGAAATAAAAAGCCTCAAGCTTTTTCATGCCAAGTGGCTTTCATATTACAAAAGGATTATAGAAAAATATCCTATAGACGATGAGCTTGTCAAACTGGCAAAATTTAATGACAATATGTCAGAAGCGTTAAGTGTTATAGAAAAGGAAAATGCCGTTGAAAAAGAGCAAGACGGCAATAAAGAGAAAAAGGCAGAAGTAAAGCCGCAGCCTAAGACCGAAATTGATAAGCAAAAAAACGAAGTAATGCATGCAATTGAAGCTGTTCGTGTTCAGCAGGAAAGTCCAAACAAAACACAGGATACAGCCAGCCGTCAGTATGAGTCTGAAAAGGCAAGGCTTAATGACAATATAAAATCATGGAATCCAATCGAAAATATCAAAAAATATTATGATTCAAAATCAGGTTTTTCTATGGATGAGGCATTACATCCCAAAGAAAGTCTGGAAGAAATTTTGAAGGATTTGCTATAATTAATATCGTTTTTTAACCAAAAGATATTTGACAAGTAATTGGTATTGTGTTAAATTATTCGTTAAGAGCCGCTCAAAAAAGGTTTTTTAAGTTATGATTTTTTCATGCACCTGACTATTGGCGGAGACTAAAAATTTAGGAGGCAAAGATTATGTATGCAGTCGTAGATAACGGCGGTCATCAGTACAAGGTAAAAGTCGGCGATGTTCTCAATATTGAAAAGATAGAAGCAGAACAAGGCACCACTGTTGAATTAAAGCCTGTATTGGTTGCTGACGGCGACAAGGTGTTGACAGGAAGTGAAGTTACTCAGGTTGTTAAGGCTGAGGTTTTGGGTGTAGTTAAAGGCGAAAAGATTATCGTTTATAAGTACAAAGCCAAAAAAAATGTTCGCAAAAAACAAGGACACCGTCAAAAGTACACCAAAATCAAAGTTGTTAGTATTGGTTAAATGACCATAGTCAAAATAAAAAAGCAAGGCAGATCAATCAAAAGCGTAGAAAGTATAGGTCATACGGGTTACGCTGCAGAAGGCGAAGATATTGTTTGTGCCGCACTATCAAGCGTAATACAAA
Organism: uncultured Clostridia bacterium; assembly: GCA_937895465.1. Lineage (GTDB taxonomy): Bacteria > Bacillota > Clostridia > Christensenellales > DUVY01 > DUVY01. The sequence continues at coordinate 1,103 of CALAYY010000063.1, forward strand.
CAGCCTTATTGGGGCTTTTGCAGGTTGCTGGGATTAATATTAAGTTTGACAGGGATGACGAGGACGGATATTTGAAGTTTGAGTTGCCTGATATACTGTCAGCCGAACAAGCCCATGATGCCGATGTAATTTTGACTACTATGTATATGGGGATAGCGGACTTAAGCGAAAGCTATTCGGATTATATCAAATTGGAGGTAAAGTAAAATGTTTATAAATATTCAATTATTTGCTCATAAAAAGGGCGGCGGAAGTACAAAGAACGGTCGTGACAGTGCTGCCAAGAGATTGGGAGTTAAAGCAAATAACGGTCAATATGTAAGTGCAGGCAGCATTTTGATGCGTCAGCGCGGCACCAAGATTCACCCCGGACACAATGTCGGCAAGGGTGGAGATGATACATTGTTTGCACTTATCAACGGCGTAGTTCGTTTTGAGCCTTTGGATAGACAGAGAAAAAAAGTTTCAGTTTACGCTGAAAACTAAGATTGAAAAGTTAATTAAAGTCTTATAAGCAAACTAAACAGCCACCTTTTTAGGTGGCTGTTATGATAGTTTTTATCCAAATCGTCTATTATTTAGAATTTAATTGATTGTCTTAAACAATACGAATATTTATCGCTCTAAATTTGCGGCTGTCTTTAGGATCAGTTTCTTTATCAAATGTTACCTTCTGTCCTTCATTTAAAGTTTGCAGACCGCTAGATGTAACTGCTGACATATGCACGAACACATCGTTGCCACCGTTATCATCTGCGATAAAACCAAAACCTTTTAGTGGATTGAACCATTTTACTGTACCGTTATTCATTGGAATACCTCCATAATATATTATTTATATCCAGAATAAAAAAATACATGCTAAACAATCATTAAGGGCAATGATTATTTAACATGTTAATCAAAGCGATTATCTTGATATAATATTAGAGTACCACATAGAAAAATTATTGTCACACTTAATATACCATTATATAGCAATTATTTTTGCTATATAAGTCGTTATGTCTTTATTTGCTCATTTTTATTAGTAATTTTAGTCTCAAGGCTTTTTTATTGTCCGTTTTTAAATTTTACATTATAATCAATGCTATGGAAGTTCTTTTAGAGAGAAACAAGATAACAATTAATAATCCTGACAGCTTTCGCATAAAAGATATCTTAGAATGCGGACAGGTTTTCAGATATAATATTTTTTCAACACATGCCAATGTTTTATCCAAAAACCATTGCGCTGATATTGTCCAAGATAAAAACGATATAATTATTAATTGTGATGATTCTGATTATTTTCATAACTACTTTGATCTGAATACCGATTACCAAGCTATCAAACAACAGCTTGCTGTCAATCCTTTGATGTGTTCGGCTATTGAGTTTGGACAGGGTATAAGAATATTAAAGGGCGATTTGTTTGAGATTATTATTAGCTTTATAATTTCTGCCAATAACAACATTGCAAGAATAAAAAAGACTCTAAATTTTATATCTGAGCATTTGGGTAATGATATGGGCGGATATTATTCTTTCCCAGATATTGATGTATTGGCACAGGCTGATGAAGGTTTCTTTGCTTCTGCTGGCTGCGGTTACAGGAGCTCGTATCTAGTTCATACCCTTAACATATTAAAAAACGACATATCATTTTTTGATGGATTAAAAAACAGCGATACATCGCAAGCCGCATCCAAGCTGATGTCCTTAAAAGGTGTCGGCGAAAAGGTGGCGGATTGTATTTTATTGTTTGGACTTTCAAAGACAGATGTGTTCCCTGTGGATACTTGGATTAACAAGGTATATAAAGAAAATTTTGAAGGTACCTTAAGCAAAAGAAAAGACATAAGAACTTTTTTTATTGATTTGTTTGGAAATCTTTCTGGATATGCCCAGCAATACCTTTTTTATTACAAAAGAAGCAATAAAATATAAAGATTTGACCTATCATAAGATTATATACTTTATTATCTTTTATGTTATACTTAGTTTATGAAATCTTTAGTTGTGGACTTTTTTAAGCATAAAATATTCAGGTCCAGCTATTTTTGGGCGGTTATTTCTGCCGCTTTGACATCATTGACCTTATATTCAAAATATTTATTTTTTCTTACTTGGATTAGTATAATTCCGCTTTGCTATTTTCTTATAAAACATAGCGATTGCATAAAACATTGTTTTTTCACAGTCTTATTATGGGGATTTACATATTACATCTTATTATATACTTGGTTTTGGTCTTTGCATCCTTTGGAATTTATGGGATTTGACAATCAGCAGAGCATTATCGGAGTTATTACTATCTGGCTTTCTATCTCAATAGCTCAGAGCTTGCAGATGTCGTTATTGGGGCTTGTGTACGGACTGATTAAGCCGAAAGGTGTTTGGACAGTATTTGTACTGGGGGCGTTGTGGGTAGTGCTTGAATGGGTGCAAGGATATGGGACTTTTGCTATGAATTGGGGCAGGTTAGCGTTGTCGCAATATTTCTTTTTGCCCAATATCCAGTCGGCATCGTTGTTTGGCTCGTTGTTTATCAGCTTTTTGATAATATGTGTCAATGGGCTTTTTGCTTTATATCTTAGGTCAAGATTGACGGGGAAAGCCAATAGAGCTTTTTATATAGCTGCCGCTGCGGTCTTAATCGTCAATATGACTTTTGGGTTAATACGAATACCAATTGTTAATAACTATTTGAAAAACAGACAGACTGTAAATATTGCTACAATTCAAATGAACTATCCGTCCGAAATAAAATGGCAAACTCCTCAAAGTGAGGTTTTTGAAGCTTACTATAATATGACCTTGACAGCAATAGAAGACGGCGCACAAATAATTATATGGCCTGAGACCACAATTACATTACCTTTGGAAGATACATGGTATTACAATGATTTGGCTAGCTTAACAAAAGACAAAAATGTTTATATGTTTGTAGGCGGCTATCATGAAGACGAAGAAGGCAATCTTTATAATTCTATTTTTGGATTTTATCCAGATGAAGAACAGAACACAATATATAACAAACGTCAGCTTGTTCCTTTTGGGGAATACTTGCCGTATGAGGATTTTTTGAGTAGGTTTAAATCCTTAGAACAGCTTAATCTGTCTGAAGATGCGGTAACGCAGGGCGAAAAAGGAGTAGTATTCAGAACAGAATACGGCAATTTCAGCGGGCTGATATGCTTTGATTCATTGTTTCAAAGATTTTCTTATGAGCAGGTCAGAGAGGGTGCACAAGTGCTTTTTATATCAACCAATGACTCGTGGTATATAAAATCTCAATCCATATACCAGCATTTTGGACATGCGGTTTTGAGAGCGGTAGAAAACAACAGGTTTCTGATACGTTCTGCCAACGCAGGGGTATCAGGAGTAATCTCATCTACAGGACAAACAATTAAAAGCATTCCTACCTATACATCTGATTATATCTTAGAAAAAGTGCCTTTAATAGACCGAAAGACATTATATACTATGACAGGCGATTTGATAGCGTATATTTCTCTAATAGGTGTGGGGGTATCTTTTATATATTTTAGATTTTTATATGGAAAAGACTTATTTAACAAGATTAAAGCAAAGTTTGTTAATACCAAAACAAAAGATTAAACTAAAAAAGCTGACAAAAGCCAAAAATTAGAAAATTTTAATACTATATTAATTAATGTTTAATTCAAATTAACCATATGATATGATATAATAAATAAAACAATATTTTTATAAGATGGGAGAGTTGGCTATGAATTCCACAGTGTTTTTAGGTATTAACTTTTGGGATGAATTCGTAAGATTGTTTACAGGTATGGGCGTAGCCGCAGGTATATGTATAGTACTTGGACTTATATTTGTTATTGTTGAGATATTTCAACCGGGGTTTGGCTTTTTTGGTGCAATAGGTACATTGCTGATTATTGCAGGTATTGTTATCCGTATGCTTCAGGGCGGAAGCCTATTAATGCTGTTTATTATGATATTTATTGTCGTGATAATATTGCTTGGGGCATTTATGATAATGGTAAGATCTATGAAATACGGTTGGTTATCACGTACTGATTTTATTCAGATGGGAACGGCGGTAAGTACAGGTCGTTCGGATGCTACAAAAGATTTCAGTGAACTTCTTAACAAAACAGGAAAAACGACTACACCTTTGAGACCGAGCGGCAAGGCGATTATAGACGGAATAGAATATGATGTGATTGCGCAAGGAACTTTTATTAATTCTGATAAGGATATAAAGGTTATTGAAATAGAAGGCGTAAGAATAGTCGTAAGAGAGCAATAGTTTTAATTAATTATTCAAAACACAAAAGAAATTACTGTTTTTTATGGGTAATATTATACCCAATTATATATATTAATTATAAGGTTTTTTAAAAGGAGGATCAATATGCTTGATTGGTGGGCATGGCTAATAATAATTGGTGTAGCATTATTATTGATGTTTGTTACGGCAATATTCCCTATGGGGACATGGTTTACAGCTGCAGTTTCGGGTGCCTTTGTATCTGTAGGCAAGCTTATCGGTATGAAGTTAAGACGGGTAAAATACAAAAACATAGTTGACGCTTATATAAAATCCAAAAAAGCAGGACTTGATATAAGTATTGACGATTTGGAAACGCATTATATGGCAGGCGGAAATGTAATCTCTGTAGTAGATTCGCTGATAAGTTCGCACAGTGCCAATATTAATCTGACTTTTGCTTCCGCTAGAGCAATAGACTTGGCAGGGCGTGATGTTTTTAATGCGGTCAAAATGAGTGTTAATCCCAAGGTCATAGAGACACCTATGATATCAGCTGTAGCAAAAGACGGCATAGAGGTTAGAGTAAAGACACGTATAACAGTTAGAGCTAATATAGCAAGGTTAGTCGGCGGTGCAGGTGAGGAGACTATAATAGCCCGTGTAGGTGAAGGTATTGTATCGACTGTAGGCTCATCGGCTTCTCATAAGGATGTTTTGGAAAATCCTGACAATATTAGTAAAACCGTGCTTAATAAGGGACTTGATGCCGGTACTGCTTTTGAGATTTTGTCAATTGATATTGCCGATGTTGATATTGGCAGAAACATAGGCGCACAGCTTCAGACTGATCAGGCAGAAGCAGATAAGCGCATTGCTCAGGCAAAAGCAGAAGAAAGGCGTGCTATGGCTATAGCAACCGAACAGGAAATGAAAGCAAAAACACAAGAAATGCGTGCCAATGTAGTAGCCGCAGAAGCTGAGATTCCTAAAGCAATGAGTGACGCCTTAAGAAAAGGCAATCTTGGGGTAATGGATTATTATAATATGCAAAACATTATCTCTGACACCAATATGCGTAACACTCTTGGCGGAACAGAAAAAGATTCTAAGAAAAAGGAATGATGATATGACGACATATCTTGCACAAGCACTTGCTTCCTATTTACCTTTTATTTTAGTTCCGCTAGCCATAGGCTTAATAATCGTAGCAGTGGTTATGAGTTCTAAGAGCATGGAAAGCGGCAATTCAGAAAAAAAGTCTGGCAGCTTTTTTGGCGGACTCTTTGATGAGATTAGAACTGAATTTGGGCAAACGCAAGCAAATACGCAAGTTCAAAAGCCAGTTCCAAAAAACATCAAAGGCAAACCTAAAAACATTAATACTTCAAAAAACGAAGTTATACAAGAACATAAGGTCGTTGTTTCGCCCATAGAGATTGAACCAGATGATAATAAAAATGATTTTTTAGACGAAATAATGCAAGATGAAGACATTGTGACAAAATTGGTTTTGGGGGAAATGATTATGACTCCCAGAGCAAGACAAAAAAACATCAGAAGATTATTCTAAAAGTTTTAAAAAGCGGTTTGAAATTCAAACCGCTTTTATGTTTTTATTAATTATCTGATAACAGCCTTTTTTCGCCTGTTATGGATTGTATCGGTGTAATGTCTTGTGAGACTTCTAACGTCCCAAGATATTTGCCTTGGATGTCTCTTACTGCATAATATCTTATAAGCACATATTTGCTGCCCATCTTTATCCAAAAATCTTCATGATTAGAAGTTCCTGCCCTAAAGCTATCCATTATAGCACGCACGACATGCTGGCTCTTAGGCGGATGGCAGTTAAAGACGCTGCGTCCTATTACAGCTCTTTCCCGCGGGAATATGCGTTCTCCTTCAGTAAAATATGCGACCTTGTCTTCATGGTCAACAAATGTCATATCAAAAGGTAAAACATTTAATAGAGATATAAGTTCATTTAGTTTTAGTTTTCCGCTGGGTAAAGTTATAAAATCCGAATCAAAATCAACAGACGGATTATCTGATTGTGCCGTTTGGTTATAATCCATCTTCTTGTCAGTTTCCTGATTAAAGTTTTTTAGTTGAGGGAAAATCTGATGCCATTCATCAGAACTTAGCGCATCAATCATCATGGGCAGTAATATGCTCTGTTCTTTAAAAACCATATCTTTTATTCTGGTAATGCAGGCATTGAGATTATCTCTAATGGTTTTAAAATCGTTTTCTTTTATTTTGGATATGATCTCTTTTAAGGCGTCACGGATTTCATCGTCCACACCCCACATAACTTTTGGAGGAGATGTAACTCCGTGTTTTTCTAGATAGGGGAACAAAACAATTTCTTTTTTCTTATAATGCAAATCAACAATTTCATAAAGTTTAGTAATATCATCAGGGCTTATGTTATCAGATTTTAAAATATTTTTACATAAATCAGTAATTTGTCTGTTCTCCTGATTGAGAATTAGTAGTGATTGTTCAATAAAGATATCAGGTTTGGGCATGTCATTTTTTATCGAATCTTTAAATATGGAAGAATGCACATCACATAATCTCTGTACCTCTTCTATAGGCAAGCCCTCATTGATAAGCTGCTGTTCAGCTTCAGCAATTTCTTTGGACGAAACATCCGAAAACTCTTTGACAAATCTTTCCCTTGCTTGCTCTAGAGTTGCACCGTCATGCAATGACCTAATAATTTCTTTTAGTGCTTGTTTTTTTTGATTATTCATTATCTACTCCTATAACTTTATATCCTGATTCTTTCAAAGCTAAAATAATTGTTGATAAGGGGATATGTTTCATCTTTGCGCCTTTTTTAAGAGTCATAAATCTTCCTGCCGTATTCATCATGCCGGGCTTTATAATATCTTTAAAACCCAAATCATATAAAATCTCTTTTAGATTATCATCATTGTGGCACAAAGAATAAATACTCTTATTAATATCTGCTATTTTTTGTTCCATAATACCTCCTTATGAAATGATAATAAATTATCCCAATATTTTATTTCAAGTACTTATGGCACATAATTCTCCTTATAATTATATATACTCTTTTCGAATAATGTGATATTATTATTTTTTAACAAAGCACACCAAAAGTATAAGACTTATGTCAAAATTTCCCAAAAAAGATATTAAAAATGGGTTGACAACGAGATGGGGATTTGGTATTATATCTAAGCTAACTTGAACGGTAGCGTTTCTGCACATTGAC
>CALAYY010000064.1 GCA_937895465.1 uncultured Clostridia bacterium
TTTTCCACTTAGGGAGCAACCAAGTCAACAACTTTTATGCCTGTTTCAAGAATACTGACATTATTTGATTGTTCATAAAACTCTGGTGCGGGTCTATGAATACTCCAATGCTCTTTTGCCTTAATTTCGCCTTTTTGGTCTATAGGCTCTCCAAGGACATTCATTACTCTGCCCAATACTTCTATACCAACAGGCACTTTAATTGTTTCGCCTGAAGTTATTACTCTCATGCCCCTTGCCAGACCTTCTGTAGCCTTTAAGGCTATACAACGGGCAACCCCTTTTTTGGCATGCGCCAATACTTCTAGTGGTACTATTATATCATCTTCATAAATAACCAGCTTTTCATGAATTTTGGGCAAATATATGCCGTCAAACTTTACATCTATTACCGGTCCGATTATTTGTAAAACATAACCGTTTTTGACTTCGTTTTTCATATAAAATCCTTTTTGTTTTTATGCTTTTTGCCCGCTGGCACTTACTATCTCGTTTAGCTCATTAGTAATTGATTCTTGTCTTGCCCTGTTATAAGCAAGATTAAGATTATCCAAAATCTTTGTAGCGTTTCTTGTTGCGTTACTCATGGCAAGCATACGGCTTGAATGTTCGCTTGCAACTGATTGCACCAGAGTGCCGTAAACCACACCTGAAAGATATTGAGGAACTAGTTCTTCTAAAACCTCATCAGGAGAGGGATCATATAAAAGCTCTTTAAAGTAATATTCGTCCTTATCCTCTTCGTGCTTTATGTCTTTTATAATGGTTTCTTCAGATAAAGGCAAAAGCTTTAATATAGCAGGCCGCATTGAGATTGAACTTACCATTTCGGTATAAACTACAAACACTCTATCTGCGAGATTTTTTTTATACAAACTCACAATACTTTCAACGATATTAACGGCATCATCAAATGTAGGGTCTTGTGTAAGATGGGTAAATTCAATATCAACCATTATATTTCTTTTTTGAAAAAATTCTCTTGCTACCTGTCCTACCGTAAAAATGTGCTTATTCTTAATTTTATCTAATTTTTTCCAAGCTTCAGCCAAAACATTATTATTATATCCGCCAGCAAGTCCTTTATCTGATGCAATAACTATGAAAATAGTATTATTACCTTTTTTAGGTCTCATATAAATGTTATTGACTTCTTTTGAATGCAATATTATATCACTCATAACAGCACGTATCTTATTAAAAAACACCCTATTGCTTTCAAAAATTGAAAGAGCTTTACGCATTTTAGCAATAGAAATGGTCTCCATCGCCTTTGTTATTTTGCGTGTTTCATCTATACTTTTTATTCTATACTTTATATCAGATAAATTTTTCATATTAGTTTACGACTTGCTTTAATTATATATATATTCTTTATATTCTATAACTGCCTTTTCAATTAGCTCCATATTTTCACGGGTCAAATCAGATGTAGCACTGATGTCACTTATTATATTGCTATGAAAATTTTTAATATATTGTAAAAAACCTTGATTAAATTCGCCAATTTTTTTTACAGGTACATCTTTTAAAAACTCTTTATTAACTATATACAATAATATAACTTCTTCTTCTACTGAATAAGGTTTATATTGAATTTGCTTTAATGTTTCTGTGGTCTTTTCACCCTGACTTAAAATATGCTGGGTTGAAGAATCAAGCTCAGAACCAAATTGGGCAAATATGGCTAACTCTCTATATTGTGATAAATCAAGTCTTAATTTGCCTGAAACCTTTCTCATTGCTGTTATTTGCGCCGATCCGCCGACACGTGATACTGATAATCCAACATTGACAGCAGGTCTTATACCGGCATTAAAAAGCTCATCTTCCAAATAAATTTGTCCGTCTGTTATAGAAATAACATTGGTAGGAATATATGCCGAAATATCACCTGCAAGAGTTTCAACAATTGGTAAGGCGGTCATTGAACCTCCGCCCATTTCAGGATTTAATTTTGCTGCACGCTCCAAAAGTCTAGAATGCAGATAAAATATATCTCCTGGATATGCTTCTCTTCCAGGCGGTCTTTTAAGTAAAAGTGACATAGTTCTGTATGCTACGGCATGCTTAGAAAGATCGTCATAAACAATTAAGACATCTTTTCCATCATACATAAATTCTTCGGCTATCGCACAACCGCAAAAAGGCGCAATATACTGTAACGGTGCACTGTCATAAGCTGTAGAGCATACTACTGCGGTATATTCAAGTGCCTCATGTTCTCTTAGTATTCTAACAATATTACTAATTGTTGAAGCTTTCTGTCCAATTGAAACATATACACAAATGACATCTTTACCCTTTTGATTAATAATTGTATCAATTGCTATAGCGGTCTTTCCTGTTTGCCTGTCACCTATAATCAGTTCTCTTTGTCCCCTTCCTATAGGAATCATTGCATCCACAGCCAAAAGACCTGTCTGTAGCGGTGTGTTAACCTTATCTCTTTGCATTATGAGAGGTGCAGGCGCTTCTATCGGTCTGAACTTGTCAGTTTCAACTTGAGGCAAGCCGTCAAGCGGATGTCCAAGCGGATTAAGAACTCTGCCCAACACCTTTTTTCCGACAGGCACTGAAACTATTGTTCCTGTTGTGTGAACAGTTTGTCCGATTGAAACTTGCGTTTCATCGCCCAAAATTACTGCTCCGACTTCATTTTCTTCCAAATTAAGTGCAATTGCGTCAAGTCCGTTTTCAAGTTTGAGAAGCTCTCCGTTTTTCACGCTGTTCAAGCCTGAAATGCGGATAATGCCGTCACCGTTATATATAATAGTACCTGCAGAAATAACTTGTGTTTTATTAAAACTTTCTTTATGTTGCAGCTGAACAAATCTGTTTTTGAGCGTACCGTCATAATATACGCCATTATCAATAACCAAAATTCCGCCTAAAATACTAGGGTCAATTTCATAAGAAAAAGAAACATCTTCTCCCTGATGTTTTTTTTGAAAAATCTGTTCAACTCTTTTCTTAGTTAGGTTATCAATATTCTCTCTTGTAATAACCTTAATAACTGACATAGCTAGCTCTCCCAATCGTTTAAAGCGTCATCAATGATTTTTTGATTGTCTTTTTCTGTTAATTCCCTTTCAATAATTTGACGGGCAATGTCTATAGAAATAGTAGGAATCTGTTGTTTGCAGGTATTAATTGTGCGTGCTTTTTCTTCTTCCATTTCTTTCGTTGCTTTCAGTATGATTTCATTAGCCTTTTTTTGAGCTTCTGATATAATTTCGTTACTTTTATTTTCGGCATTTTTTGTAACTTCTTCCGTCATACGGGCAACTTCCAACCTTGTATCCTGCAAAGCCTTCTCATGACTTTTCTTTATTTCCAAAGCTTCTTTATTGAGCCTTTCGTTTTCTATGAACAAAAATTCAAGATGTTCTTTTCTTTTGTCCACTATATTCTTAATAGGCTTATAAACCAGCAATCTTACTACTACTATTAAAATAATAAGATTGACAGCATAAAACAGCATTTCCTGCCAACTAAGACCTAAACTTTCTATAATTCCATTCATAAAAACACCTTAACTTTATATTTATTATACAAGCATCATAATTGCAATAAATGTTCCATAGATTGCAGTAGTTTCAGCAAAACCTAGACCGATAATAAGCACTGTACGGATTTTACCGGCTGCTTCAGGTTGTCGTGCAATTGCTTCAACAGCTTTGCCTGTGGCAATTCCGATACCAATACCAGCACCAATACCTGTAAATACTGCCAGCCCAATTCCAATAGGCGCCAAATCGACTTCTGCAAGAAGGCCTGCTACGCTAAGAGCCATTACTTGAAGCTGAGACAAAAAATTAAGTAACATATATAATTCTCCTTTAGTTTATTCAATCGCTTCAGACACAAAGCACATTGAAAGCATCAAAAATACATAACTTTGCATTAATGCGTGAAACATCGTAAATATTACATTGCCTATAATAGGATAGCCTATAGGAAAGGGAAGCGAATAGATAAGATGCATTATAAGATATCCGCTGA
>CALAYY010000065.1 GCA_937895465.1 uncultured Clostridia bacterium
ATTAGGGCTGTCTTCGTAGTTGTAGTTAAAAGATATATTGGCGGGATTCGCCATATGTTTATAACTTTCTTCTATTTCTTCTTTTATCGATTCATAATACAGATTTGGTATGAAAAACTTTGTTTTTTTGATTTCTACCTGAGTATACCCAACACCTAAACCGCTAGGGCCTCCTTTTAAGCTTTGTTTAAAATTGTCCGAATTGATATACATCTCTTCTAAATTCTCACATGTTGTAAACATAAAAGATTTTATGTTTACAACCGTTTGAGGAATATATACTTTTTTTAAGTTCTCACTTTGAAATTTTGCTTTTCTTGCTATAAAAGCCATACCTAATTCTGTTACGGGACTACCATTAAATTCTGATGGTATAATAAGTGCTTCTTGTTCTTTGCCTTTATCAGTCAATTCAAGTACTGTTGCAGTATTCTCAAATACATATATCTTATAAAATTCTGTGGTATGAGTGTTATCCCGAATTCCACATCCACCAAATATGAATAATACTATCAATATTAAAACAACAACGACTTTCCTTTTCATATATCCCTTCCCTTATAAAAAATCAATCTACTTTTGCCCAGCGGGCGTATAAAATTGTCTCGCTATATATCAGATTACCTTCTCCGTCTTTTTCGACTATTACTTTATCAGTTTCAAAATCCCATTCATTTTTGAATCCAGGCTCAGTATACCAACTTACAAAAGCATATCCTTGGCGCTTAGGGTTATCTGGTCTATTTAGCTTGCCTGTCTCAGATAGATTATCTATAAAATAATACCCTTCGTTAGGGCTGTCTTCGTAGTTATAGTTAAAAGATATATTGGCGGAGTGAATCAAGTTTAAATACCATTCCCATATTTCTTCTTGTATTTTTTCGTAATACACTTTTGGTATAAAAAAGCTTATTAATTTATTTGCCTCTTGAGTATAGCTTACACCTAAGTCGTTTGAAGATCTTTTAAAACTGTTATTAAAATTATTTGAATTAATATATATTTCTTTTAAACTTTCACATCGTGCAAATGCATTATCATTTATTGAACTAACTGTTTCTGGGATATATACTTTTTTTAATTTTTTACTTTCAATTCTTGCTTCACTACCATAATATATAACCATACCAATCTTTTTTACAGGATTATCCTTAAATTCTGACGGTATAATAAGAACTTCTTGTTCTTTGCCTTTATCAGTCAATTCCAGGATTGTTGCAGTATTCTTATGTACATATATCTTATAAAATTCTGTGGTATGAGTGTTATCCCGAACTCCGCATCCGCCAAATATGAATAATATAATCAATATTAAAACAGCAATGACTTTCCTTTTCATATATCCCTTCCCCTTTAATATTTTATAAATAAAGTAGTGTATAGATATGTATATTATATTATATAGTTATACAAAAAACAAGATGTTTTTTACTGAACTTAATAAACAAAAAACGCGCTATTGCTTATAATATGATAATACATAAATGTTTTTATATGAAAACACACTGTTGATCTGACAGTGTGCTTTGTTTTTGATTCTATTTAAATTTAAAATCATTACTGATTTCATAAAGCCTTACAAAAATATTTCATAAAGCCCGATTATTATCAATAAAATTCCGGATATGATATCAGCTTTTTTCCCTGATAAATATTTTTGACACCATATACCGATTTTTAAACCGAGTAATATGGTAATTAAGCTGAATAATGCCGTGGCAGCACTAATTGCATATACATTAACGCCTGTCATTCCCGCCCCAAACCCTGTAGCAAGACAATTTATTGCCAATGCTATTCCCAACAAAATAGATTCCTTAATGGATATATCTCCTGAGCCGTCCCTGTCTGCTTTATCAGGATCTTGTATGATTTCAATAAGCCCATCAACTTCTGTATTTGGCGGTTTTTCAGATGATATAGCCTCTTGGCGGTTTTTTATATCTTCTTTGATTTTTCTTTTGTTTTTTAAAAAGCTAGCCGTGATAATCCATACACCCACAAAGATGATAATACCTCCTCCAATAATATTACTGAAGTAATTCGGTATTACATCGCTCAAAAGATGCCCAGCAAGACAGGATATTAAAGTAAACAGCCCTGATAATAATGAAATGATTATAATAGCTATAATCGGAATACGTATTTTTCTCATCCCATATGATAAGCCGATGCTCAGATTATCAAGGTTTGCTCCAAGAGATATAAGAATAATAGAAAACAAATGCATATTGATGCTCCCAAAAATAAGGACTTCTTTGTCAATCTATGATGTGTTTTTTTAATTTGCTACTATTCTTAACCATATAAAAAATGCACTGCCGCTTTGACAGTGCATTTTGTTGTTTATCTAAAAATATATTTATTATCCAGCTGTGACGGTTTCGGGTGATTTGTCCTTTTCGTCTTTTTTCTGGTTTTTTATCTTTTTGGTCCTCGATTGCATCAATGCCCATACAGAAGGTGCTATGCACATAGATGAATACATACCTGAAAGCAATCCCATAATAATAGGCAAAGCAAATTCTCTGATTGCCGACACACCTATTATCGCCAAGACGGTAATTATAAATAATGTCGTCAAGGATGAGTTAAAAGTACGCCAGAAAGAGTCCTTTACAGACAAGTTGGCAATTTTGGCAGGTGACAATTCGGAGTTGATGGGGTTTTTCATATTTTCACGTATTCTATCAAATATAATAACAGAGTTATTAATAGAATATCCAATCAAAGTAATTATTGCTGCAATAAAAGTTGAGTTAACCTCAATTCGTGAAAACACCATAAATGATATTACTATCAAAGCGTCGTGCATAAGAGCAATAACAGCAGATAAACCACTCTTAAACTCAAATCTTATAGTTATATAGACTAACATCAAAAGTAAGCTTAGATATATTGCGGCTATTGCCGAAAACAACAACTCGGAACTAACAGTCTGAGATATAGATGATGATTCTTTTACATTGCCGACATAAGGGCTTTCAGAATCATTAAGTCTTTCAATCAACGCATCTCTTAAGTCTTTTGTTACTTGTTCCATATATGTTTCATCGCCGATCGCCTTAAATCTAATAAGAATGGAAGCACCCTCTTTCTCGCCTTGCATTTGGGCTCTTGCAACTTCCAAACCGTAAGACTTGCCTTTATCGTCTTTGAGATTTTCTACTACATTACGGACTACAGATAACTTTTCAGAATAATTGTCTTTGCTAAGAGTTCCGCCGTATTGGATTTCCATAGAATATCCGCCCTCAAAGTCAATCCCTAAGTTAAGACCGATTTTGGGAACACACAACAAAATAATACCGAGAAGTATAATCAGACCAGATACTATGAAATAATATTTCCATTGGTCAACAATCTTCCAATCTCTTTTAAACAATGAGTTTTTCTTATTCATTGGTTAACACTCCCCGTATTCTTTTTTCGGGTAAATTTATTTTTTACCGCTTTGCCAAGTGAGAAAATGCCGCGGGGTCTAGAGCCCTTGGTGTTGTCATCATCCGGAATTTCAGAAACGTCATCTTCTCTTTTTAGGTTATATAGCTTAGCATCAGTTTTATTAATTTTCAATACTGTATTTAGCAAGCCTCTTGTTACAACCAAAGAACAGAACATAGAAATCAACACACCTATAAGCCAAGTAAGACCAAAGCCTCTTACAGAGCCTGTACCCAAAGCAATCAAAATAACAGCTGCTATTATTGTGGTAACGTTGGAGTCAATAATTGCCGCCAATGCTCTTTTAAAGCCAGCCGCAATAGATGCATTAATTGATTTGCCAAGTCTATACTCATCTTTTACTCTTTCAAATATAATTATATTGGCGTCAACTGCCATACCAATACTTAAGATAATACCTGCAATGCCTGGCAATGTAAGCTGTACCCAAGGCAATGCCCATAAGAAAAACAAGTACAATGCCACAAACAATAAAAGCGACATCGAAGACATAGCACCCATTGTTCTATATAAAACACACAAGAATATAACAATTCCCAAAATACCTATACCGCCTGCTATAAGGCTGGTGGTGAGTGCATTGGCTCCTAAGGTAGGGCTGACCACACTTGATTCGATTAATTGAAGCTTTACATCAAAGGCACCTGAGACTATTTGATTGGCTAGCTTGTCCGCCTGTGCATAATCAAAATTTCCTGTTATTACAGGCTTTCCATTGGTTATAGCCTGTGATATGGTAGCAGAAGAAATAACTTTATCATTGACTACTATATCCATAGCTTTGTTGACATTAGCAGTAGTAATGTCGCCAAACTGCTTAGCACCTACTGAATTAAATATAAGCTGAACGACATAACCGCTTTCGTTAGAATATGAAGCGTATGCGTTCTCGATTGTATCTCCTGTTAAAACAGTTTCCCCATCAATTCTAAACTCTAATACGGCAGGCTCACCTATAACCTCAAACAACTCTTCAGGGTTTTGAAGGTCAGGAACTTCAACACGCACACGTGTAGAGCCTTCACGGCTTACAGTAGCTTCCATATAGCCTTTGCTCGTTATCATTCCATATAGACGGCTTACCGTACCTTCTAATCGAGAATCCAAGTTAGTACGGTCTTCTTCATTGTCTGCAATGTCATAAACGGCGTAAATACCGCCCTTCAAGTCAATTGCAAGTTTTATTCTGCCTGCAAAAGATGTATATCTGTAATTGGTAAACGGAACATTAAACGGCACAAGCGCCAAAAACAACGCTATTGCAATAGCAATAGAAATTAAGACTAACTTCACTATTGCGCGTCTTTTATGCTTTTGCATAACATCTCCTTATACTAATCTTGCACTAATAATTAATTATAAGTTTTAATACTTTATTAGTCAAC
>CALAYY010000066.1 GCA_937895465.1 uncultured Clostridia bacterium
GGAGGTATCTATACAAAAAAGCAAAATTGCCGCCTTGTTTTTTTCTTCTAGGCGGCAAAATCATTTTAGAAAATATATCTTATAGCGCAGACAGCTTAGCACCCAAACTTATACATTCCTGTTCACTGTCGCCTTCTGGGCTGTCTTGAGCAATTACTGTACCTACTACCTCAGCTTTGCAATCTTTCATTCGCTCTTCCCAGTCTCTCATCCATTCGCCGTCTCCCCAGCCGTATGAGCCAAAGAGTGCAATTTTTTTGCCGCTCAACTTACTCTCTATCGCCTGAACAAAAGGCTCCATTTCATCTTCTTCTATTACTTCAACACCCATAGACGGCGAGCCTAAGGCTATTACATCATATCCGTCTATTATATTGGGCGACACAAGCGAAACGCTTTTTAATTCTACATCAGCATTGCCCGCCTTGGCACCTTTTGCTATAAGCTCAGCCATTTTTTCAGTGTTGCCCGTACCTGACCAATAAACGATTAGTAATTTTGCCATACCTTTCCTCCTGTTTTATATACCTGTAATCTCATAATATCTTTGTCCGCTGCTTTCCAAACTCAGCACCTGCTCTTTTGCGTTTGTATAGTCCTGCATAATTTTTTTAGCTTTAAAAGGATTGTTATAAACTTTCCAATAACCACTAAAACAGCAATTTTCACTCTTTGTTATAAAATCCTTGACATCCAAATACGGATATCCCAAAAACAAGCCTATCTCATGGGGATAATTGGTTTTTGCTTGTGTAAATGCCGTCAGCCTGTTTTTCAAATGCTCCAAAAACAAATCAAGATTTTGATCTTGGGGATAAGAGTAGCTTGATAACAACTCAAAAATCTCGTCTTGTTTGATAAGCTCCTCTAGCATTTTTCTGTTATAAATAAACACAAATTCGCATTTGTTGTACTTATACATATATTGCATTTCAAGCTTATCTGATATTATTTTTATATTATCAGCTTTTAACTCTTGTGGCAAACATACAAGACTGGAGGGCTTGAGATATTTTAGAGTGGGCGCAGTGCATCTAGTGAATATCTTATGAAAAATATCTATCTTGTTTTTTGAGCAGGTCATTTGTATTTATTATTAATGTGCGCAAATATATTTATTCATTATGTTTCAATGTTAGTATATGCTAACATATAAAATGAGTCATTTTATATGCTTTATTATATGTAATTAGGTTACAAAAAAGTAAAAATAAAAGCCTTGTATATACAAGGCTCAAAAAATCTATAAAGTGTTTTCTATATGATATATAACCGGCTTTAGCCATTCGGCGTCAATATTTTCAACATCGCCCTTGTCGCAAGCTTCAGAAATCTTAGGGTCAATAGGAATTTTCGCCAATACTTTTAGCTCAAATTTCTGGGCAATTTTTTCTATATTACTTGTTCCAAAGATATTATGCTTTTTGGTGCAGTTGGGGCATATAAAATATGACATATTTTCAATAAGACCCAAAATAGGTATGTTCATTGATTTTGCCATATTGACAGCTTTAGTCACTATCATTGAAACAAGCTCCTGCGGAGAAGCAACTATTATTATTCCGTCAACTTTAAAAGACTGAAAAACAGTAAGGGGCACATCGCCTGTACCAGGGGGCATAACCACAAACATATAATCCACATCGCCCCAAACTACTTCTGACCAGAACTGCTTGACTGCACCCGCAATCAAAGGCCCTCTCCAGATAATAGGCTCTGTTTCATCACTTAACAAAAAGTTAACTGACATAAGCTTAATACCTGTTTTGGATGTTCTGGGCAAAATTCCTTCATCCGTTACCTCGGCATTACCTTTAACACCAAATGATTTTGGGATTGACGGACCTGTTATGTCTGCATCCAAAACGCCCACATTATGACCGTTTTTTCTAAAAGCTGAAGCTAGCAGCGAGGTTATTAAGGATTTGCCTACACCGCCTTTGCCGCTGACGATTCCTATTACTTTTTTTACTGAGCTTTTTGAATTAAGCAAAACCTTAAAATCAGTCTTCTTTTCTGTTTTTACCATAATTTATCCCAAAAAAATATCTTAAAGCTATTTAACTCCAAAAGCTGGATATTGTCAAGCCCTAAGATATTTTATGATTTATGAATGTCTGATGTTAATTTATTTTTCAAACTTTTTATAACCAGGGTGCTTACCCGTCATATTATATTTTTCCCTAAGTGCCAAACAATCTTTAATTTGCTTTTGGTTTAGTTCTTTAACGCCACCTAACTTCAAAGCTATGAATGTTGTTTTGGCATAATGCTCTAGCGTTTCCATCTTATAATAAGCGTTTTTTAAGCTGCTCCCCAAAGAAATAGCACCATGGTTTTGCAAAAGTATTACATCGTGTTCAGGCAAAAACTCCATCAAAGAGTCAGGAACTTCACATGTAGAAGGCGTGCCGTAAGGGGCAATAGGTACATTTCCCAAAGCCAAAATAGCTTCAGGCATAGTATAAAAATCCAAAGGGATATTAGCTATGGCAAAGCCTGTTGCAATAGGCGGATGAGCATGCACAACTGATACAACATCCTCTCTTGCCTGATAACATCTTAAGTGCATCTTAAGTTCGCTGGAAGGGCTGTATTTTGAAGGGGTAATAACATTTCCTTGCATATCTGTTTCAAGTATCATTTCAGGAACAAGCTCGCTTTTGGAAATCCCTGTAGGCGTTGCCAAAAGAACATTATCGCTAACTTTCAAAGATATATTACCGTCATTGGCTGCCACAAAATTAAGCTGCCACAGTTTATGCCCTATATCACATATAGCCTGTTTCTGCTCTAAAAAGTTCATAAATTCACCTATTGTTTTGGCTATTAAAAGCAATCTATCAGGGACGACTATTGCTTGCTCTAAAAACAATACCGTCCCATCATATAGATTACCCGTTCTTTGGCATTAGCCGTTATAATTATGCTACTTATGAACTAGTTTGTCAACATGTGTTGCAAAATTAGCTTATTTTAATGTATAATATAACAAATTAATCAAAGTCAAGCAAAGTCAATCATTTTATTTGGAGCTTTTTATGCAAGCAGAGAGAAAAAAGGTCATTTTGGATTTACTTAATAACAAATACAGCGTTTCTGTTAATGAACTTTCCCAAATTTTATATGTTTCGCATGCAACAGTCAGACGGGATTTATCTGAACTTGCCGAAAAAGGCTTTATAAAAAAAGTTTACGGCGGAGCAGTAGCACTAAAAGGCAGTGCTATAGAAGCCCCATTAAATGTTCGCCAAAGAGAAAATTGGGATAAAAAACATTATATAGCTGGTGTTGCCTTAGAAATTATCAAAGACGGAAGCACTCTTTTTTTGGATTCATCCAGCACAGTGCTTGAACTGGCTAATAATCTATCCAATATCAATAATCTTACCGTGGTAACCAATGGTGTTCAGGCACTTGAAAAGCTTTCTAATTATAATAAGACCGCCGCCTATTGCTGCAGCGGCAAAATAAGAGAAAATACTAAGTCTTTGGTCGGGATTTCTGCCATTAATTATATTAATGATAATTTTGCCGATATGGCTTTTATATCTTGCCGAGGCATAACAAGCGACGGAATATTAACTGATTCTTCAGAAGAGGAAATTGAAGTCAAACGGGCTTTCTTGAAAAATGCCAAAAAAAGAGTTTTATTAATCGACAGCGAAAAATTTGAAAAACAATATTTCAAAAAAGTTGCTGACTTATCTTATTTGAACATAATAATAACTGACACATTGCCTTCTGAAGATTTTTTATCAAAATGTGATTTATACGGTGTAAAGGTAATCTGTTAAAATATTTTGACCTTTA
This sequence comes from uncultured Clostridia bacterium, assembly GCA_937895465.1. Taxonomy (GTDB): domain Bacteria; phylum Bacillota; class Clostridia; order Christensenellales; family DUVY01; genus DUVY01. The sequence goes on from CALAYY010000066.1 coordinate 3,814, forward strand.
AGACAATGTCGTTATTGATATATTTATATTCACCTGTAAAACGCTCATTAATCAGATCAAGCACGCTAAAGCTAAGAGCCATATTAACTGCCTTATCAAGATTTTCTGGCTCTGCCAAAAATTGAGATACGGTATAATTTCTTTTTATTACTCTGTTGGAACTTACAAACTTTATAAAAACCTCACGGTCTTCGTAAGGCAGCGAATTGCTTGGCTTTACAAACTTTTTCTTTTCGGTAATGCCGTCATTAAAAGTGATGTCCATATCTTGATGTTCTTGTTCATCGTCGTCATCATCATCATCGTCATCACATACATTGAATACAATCTTGCCTTTTCCCTTTTTTATTTCTCTTATCGAATTGTCTATTGCTTGACTTATCTTTTGGTCAATATTGAGCTCTGACAAAAGTACACTCGTTTTATTCAATGCGTTGGTTACTGTCTTGCCTATCTTGTCGCCTAGATTAATAACCGTGTCTTTGTTTTCTTGCCTTTCGTTATCAAAACTTTTTTGAGAGTTTTCTTTATTGATTGCATTGATTAATATATCCCCTTGCTCTTTGGTTATTGTACCGCTTGCAACCAAGTCCATTATCTTTTTTAATTCGGCGTCCATAATTTTCCCCTTATTTGTTTTTTATCATATCGGCAGCCTGTTCTGGTGTAATCTCGGCTTACCATATCAAGAATTTCCATATTGGAATATGCCGTTTTGACTTCTTGCAATTCCAAAACCTTTTTTATATCTTGCAGTCTGGATTTTATGGTGGGATAGGAAACCTTAAAATGTTTTTCCATGTCCTTAATACTTCCTTCGCATCTTAAAAACATCAAGACAAACTCTGTCTGCTCGTCATTGAGCTTTTCAAAGACTGAAAATCCAAACTGGTTTTGCAATGTTGTGTTACAATGGCGGCATTTTACAACCTCCACCCTTAGCTCTCCTGAGCAAATCGGACAAATGCTGGGTACTTTTAACATATTCTTTGATTTTATCCTCCTCATAATTTATTTTTATTATATCATATTAAATTTTATTAATTTTGTCAATGAGTTTTATTAATTATTCTTAATTTTAATATTAATTTTATTAATAAAAATACCGTATCCTGCGGGGGAAAAAACAGGATACGGTATTTAGAGGAAGTTTTAATGAAAAAAACTATTTTATTGTATGTCTATTTTGTAAATCTTTTCTTTATCGCTTTTGGGAATAGTCAGGCACAAAACACCGTCTTCAAATTTGGCTTTTGCTCCAGCATTCGATGCATTGCCTAGATAAATACTTCTTTGCATTGATGAAAATCCTCTTTCTCTGTGGATGTAATTATCTTTTTTCTCTTCAGCCTGCTTTGACTGTTTGACTGCAATAGTAAGCTGTCCTTCATTTAAAGAAACATTGACATCTTCTTTCTTTACGCCTGGCAGCTCTGCCTCAACCATATACTCTTTTTCGTTTTCTTTTACATCAATCTTGAACGTGTCATAGCTTTTAAATACAGGCGAAAAGTCCTGAAAAAAATCATCCACCCAATCAAAAGGGCTGCGCGCTCTTAGTTGTTTTTGGTTTTTATCCCAAGGTAAAAATGCTGACATATAAAATACCTCCTTATGGTTATTTGTTTACTTATTATATTTAGCACTCTCTTGTCTTGATTGCTAACACTATTATAACCCAACTGCCAGAAATGTCAATAGGTTTTTGTCACAATTTTTTATCATTCGTGATATAATCACAAAACAATGTTCAATGTTATTATTGCAAAAACCTATAAAAATATTAATATTCGGAAAAAACCTCGAAAATAAAAAACGGTATAAGTTATAGCTTATACCGTCTTTATATTCTTATATAATTTTTTAATCTATCAAAACCCTTGACCACATATTCAAGACATCTTTTTGGCGGTCACCAAAATCTTTCATAACAGCACTTCGGGCTTTAACTTCTTCTGAGGGAAACAGCGTGTCAAGAATATTCAGAGCATTGGGCATAAGACCCGTATCCGTATAAAGATAATCTTCCAGAAAAACATCATAATATCTTTGCTGAACATCGATAAGCGAAGAAGTATAGCCTATGGTGTCCATCAAAATAAATCCATGATCGCCGTAATCGCTTTCTTCTCCCCAAGGGTCTTCAACATTTTGCAAAAAGAGATAATTAATAAAGCGTTCTGCAGCAAGTTTGTTTTTGGCGTATTTGGGGATGACAAATCCGTCAGCCCATATATTGCTACCTTCTTTTGGTACATAATAACCCAAAGATTCGTTTTCCCACATACACCATACGGCATCTCCGCTCCATGCAAGAAGCATAGCTATTGAGCCTTGCACCATCTCATCCTTGCCGTTATCCACTTCATAGCCCTTTATATAGTCTCTTTGGTCTTTTAATGCGGCTTCAACCTTTCTAAGATTTTCATCGCTTGCATCATTCATAAATAGGTCAACCATTTCGCCGTGATTGTCTTTTCCGATATATTGGCTAAGTTCTTCACTATTAGCATATATGGCGGCTGCGGCAAAAGAATCTCTGATACTGTTTTTCATATAAATTTTGTAGTTACCGTAGTTTTTACTCCACATAGCCGACCAATTGGTAACTATGTTCTCGCCGTTTTCATCCAAAATCCATAGACCCTCAGCTGATTCTACATCTAACTCTATACCGCTTATATCCTGCCAAGACATAAGTGCTTCATCGTCTATAAGCAAGCTGATGTCCTGTTCTCTTAACAAATCCTTGTTATACAGTATTCCGATTGTTCCCCACATATAGGGCAAAAAATACTCGGACTTATCGTCATACAGTTCTTTTAGGGTAGGGTCAAGTCTAGTTTCGCCGTCTTTGCTGTATTTTAAAGACGAATAAAAATTGGGTATATTGCTGTAATCTATAGTCTGCAAAAGGCCGGCATTAGACATCTTTTCTGCCATATATTCAGACGGTATCACCAAGTCAAAGTCCATTTTAGAACGCTTAATCTTGGTGTACATACTCTCGTTGGTTTCAAAGGTAGTATATTGCAGTTGTATTTTTTCGCCGTAAGTTTCAAGGTAATAATCTTCAAAGCCGTCTAAGATGTCTTCATCTATATAGTCCTGCCAGTTATACACCTTAAGGATATTGGCTCTATTAGCACAGCCTGAAAGCATAAGGGTTGACGATATCAATAAAACTGCCAAAATAAAAGCTATTTTTTTCATTTTCTTATTCTACCTCCTCCCTGTCTGATTTTCTGAACTTTTTGTTGGTATAAATATTGATAGTTAACAGCACTGTAAGCACTACCAAAAATATTATAGTTGACAATGCCCTAAGTGACGGAGTAAGTCCAGCACGTGCCGCATCCTTATACACAAAGGTAGAAATTGTTTCTACACCGCCGTTGGTATAGTTGCTTATGATAAAGTCATCCATACTCAAAGTCAATGCCAGCACAAAGCCTGTAATCATACCCGGAATAAGCTGAGGAATCATTACCTTGAACAATGCCTTGGTAGGAGTTGCCCCCAAATCAAGAGCCGCTTCATAAAGATTGGGGTCTAAGGATGATAATTTGGGCATAACACTTAGCACCACATAAGGTGTACATATTACTATATGGGCAAGCAGTAATGTCCCATATCCTTGCGGAATGCTTAATGTTGCAGTCAGCAAAAGCAGTGCGCTTGCTGTAACTATGTCAGCATTCAAAATAGTTATCTGATTGACACCGTTAACAAGCGTTTTGGGAACTTTTTTCATACTGTATATACCGACAGCGCTTATTGTTCCTATTATTGTAGCAATCAACGCCGCCCCAAGCCCTATTATTACGGTGTTGCCTACGGCTTGCAATATTGCTTCATTTTGGAACAGTTCGACATACAGATTAAATGAAAACCCTGTCCAAACACCAAATGCCTTTGACTCTGTAAAGCTAAGCACCATCAAAAACAAAATAGGCAGATACATCAAAAATAGCATTATTATTATAAAGCTTCTTGCCAAAATCTTTTTTACCATAGCTCACCCCTTACAGTCGTTCCGCTTGAGAACTTGTTGGTTATCCACATAGACAAGCCAATCATCAAAAGCAGTATCAAGCTCATTGCACTTCCGATATTCCAACTGTCGTATGTAAACCATAAATCAATAAAATTACCGAATAGTTTTATCTTGTTATTGCTTAGGATGTCACTTATAGCAAGCGTGGACATTGACGGCATAAACACCATAAGCGCACCGCTTATAATCCCTGGAATAGAAAGCGGTACAATTGTCTTTAAAAAAACTTTGTTGGGACTTGCTCCCAAATCCTGCGATGCCTCTATAAGCGATCTGTCCATACTTCTAAGTATTGTATAGATAGGCAAAATCATAAACGGTATAAAATCATAAACCAAACCAAATATAACAGTAAAGTATCCCATTTGAATGCCTATATACTCAAACAAAAACTTGATTGACAATGTTCTTAACAAAAAGTTAACCCACATAGGCAGAACAAATAAAAATATTATAATCCTAGGAAACCCATATTTTCTTTGGCTTAATATGTATGCTATAGGATAGCCGATTAATAAACAAACAGTTACCGTTATCAATGCTATCAAAAATGACTTCAAAAACACCAATATAGTGCCGTCTGAAAAAATCACGGCAAAGTTGCTTAATGTAAATCCGCCGTCCTCATTTAAAAACGCATATACCAAAACCAAAATCAGAGGGAATACAACAAAAGCAAGCAAGAAGACTATATACGGTATGGCAAACTGTTTTCTTGCCATCTTAAAATTAAGCTTCATCCACACCCTCCTCTATTATAGGCGCAGGCTCCAACTTTATATTTTCTGGCTTAAACGATATTCCTACACGGTCGCCCATGTCCCATTCATAAGGTGTATCAGCAAAAACCTGATTATCGTCATCGGTATCAATAATTATCTGATAATAAGTTCCTTTATACACAATGCCTGAGATATTGCCGCCAAAACTGCCGTCCTCTTCATCGTCGTGTAATATTACCTTGTCAAATTCAATTTTGGCTTTTGCTCTTTGTCCTATTTCAAAGCCGTCAGTAATAGCTTGGAAGTCAGCTCCGCAAATATTAACCTTGCCGTCCTCAATTTCGGTAATAAACTCATTGATAATCTTCATCTTTTTCATGATGTGAATATCTTGAGGTGCAACCGAAAGTCCTACTTCTTGACCTATTTCATATCCATTGACACTGCGTACAGAAAATTCGTATTCATTGGCAAGCACGCCCATATCATAATGTTCGCCCTTAAATATGCTTGAAACAACCTTGCCTTTTAAAATGCCTTTTTCACTTTTTATATCGTGCAAAACAATATCTTCAGGTCTTAGCACCAAGTCAACAGGCTCATTTTTTTCAAAGCCTTTATCCACACATTTAAACACTTCGCCTACAAACTTTACCTTAAAGTCTTCAAGCATAACTCCGCTCAATATATTGCTCTCGCCTATAAAATTGGCGACAAAGGCATTAGAAGGTTCGTCATATACTTTTTTGGGCGTGCCGACTTGTTGAATGACACCGTCTTTCATTACAATGACTGTATCTGATAAGGTTAATGCTTCTTCTTGGTCATGCGTCACATATACAAAAGTAATGCCAAGCTCTTTGTGCATACGCTTTAGCTCAATTTGCATTTCTCTCCTCATCTTGAGGTCTAACGCACTGAGCGGCTCATCCAGCAGCAAAACTTCAGGGTCATTGACTAATGCCCTTGCTATTGCCACCCTCTGCTGCTGACCGCCGCTAAGGCTGTCAACATATCTATGTTCATAATCTTCTAGATTAACTAACTTCAAAGCGTTTTTGACTTTTTCCTGTATCTCTGCTTTTGTATAAGGTCTAAATAACTTCTTACCTGTTTTATCTTGTCCGTTAGGAATTTTTTTGAGTTTGAGTCCAAAAGCAACATTACCAAAAACATTAAGATGAGGGAAAAGAGCATATCTTTGGAACACTGTGTTAACCTTTCTAAGATGCGGAGGCGTTTGGGTGACGTCAATACCCTCAATAAAAACCTTGCCGCTGTTAGGCTTTTCAAAGCCAGCGATAAGCCGAAGAGTTGTGGTCTTGCCGCAGCCTGACGGCCCTAACAAGGTGACAAATTCTCCCTTTCTGATATTGAGATTGACATCGTCAACAACGGTTATCCCGTCAAAAACCTTGACAAGATTTTTTAGCTCAATAATCTTATCGGCTCTGAATCTTTCTCTTTCTGCCATTTCTTACTCCTAAAATATAGTATTGTTATATTTTTTGCTTTTTAATATATAAAAACACTTCAAAACTATTGAAGTGTTGAATTTTTATAAAGTTTAAAAGTTGGGAGGAGAGGTTACCCATATAATCTCCGCTTTTTCTTTGCCTATGTTCTCAATAAAGTGTATTTTATCTGCTGTGTAATAAAAGGTGTCGCCTTTACTTAATTCAAAGCTTTTGCCGCCAATATTAAGCAAAACTTTACCGCTTAAGATATACCCAAATTCCTCTCCCTCATGCGGCATATCGTCATCCATTCTGGCCCCAAGGTTAAGCTCCAAAATTATCGGCTCCATCTCGTTTTTTTGACTGTTGGTAACAAGCCAGATTATACGGTGATTGTCAGCAGCTTTTTCAAAGTAATCAGTATCCCGAAAAACCACCTTCTCTTCTTCCTTAATCCCGCCGAAAAAGCTTTTTATATTGCTTCCTAATGCCAGCAAAATGTTTTCTAGCGTCGCTATAGAAGGACTTGTAAGATCGTGTTCCAGCTGAGATATGTATCCCTTAGTAAGCTCACATCTGTCGGCAAGTTCTTCTTGTGTAAGCCCTGCTTTTAGCCTTAATTCCTTGAGCTTAATGCCTATATTCATAGTATCCCCTTTCATTAAACAAGGTTTAGTAAAATTAAACTTTAAGTTTAATGAGTTTAGTAAAACTAAACTATCTGTTTAGTATAAATAAACATAGTGAATATATCAGTTTTTGATTTTTTTGTCAATAAAATATATAATAAGAATTATAAATAATCAAATTTTTATTATATTTTGGCTGTGACGCATCTGTGACATTTGTGTAGCTATATTGTTCATAGTTTGTGTTATTCTTATAATGATAAAATGTGACAATAACAATGATAAATTAATCCTAATCTTGTTTAAATTTGGAGATTTTTATGGAAAAAGTTAAAATTATGATTGCTGACGATGAATCAAAGCTGCGTACTTTGATAAAAGATTGGCTTACTGATGCCGGATACGAAGTGATAGAAGCTGAAGACGGCAAGGTTGCATTGGAAAAGTTTGAACAGCATTCTGATATAAAGCTGATTATCTTAGATGTAATGATGCCTTATGTTGACGGTTGGAAAGTCTGCAAAGAAATCAGAAGAAAATCCACTGTTCCTATAATTATGCTGACTGCTCGAAGTGAGGAAATGGACGAACTTGAAAGCTTTGAAAAGGGCGCCAATGATTATATTCCAAAGCCTTTTTCGTTATCCGTGCTGTTGGCGAGAATACGTGCCAGACTTGAAGTAGATGCCATATCGGGCAATGTAATAGAACAGGGCGAATTAAGAATAGACATAGACACTCATAGGGTGGTTTTGGCAGGAAAAGAAATAGAGCTTACACCTATTGAATACGAACTATTATTGCATCTGGCAAGAAATTACGGCAAGCTATACACCCGTGAAAAGCTGTTGACACAAGTTTGGGGCTATGATTATTACGGTGGAGACAGAACAGTTGACACGCATGTGGGAAGACTTAGAATCAAGCTTGGGGAATATGGAGATAAATATATAAAGACTGTCCGCGGATACGGATACAAGTTTGAAGTATGATAAAATTATCATAAACCCTAAATAAGTTTTTTGGAAGTATTTACTTTTGAGATTTAAAACACTTTGGTTAAGACTGTTTTTGCATTTTGGCATAGTGCTAGTGCTTTTTGGAGTACTGGTTACGCTTGCCCAGCAGATTTTTTTGACAACAGTTCAACTTAATAACACTAAAGAATTACTGTCTGATACAGCAAAAAATATTATTCGGCAATTAAATGAAAACAATATTGTGCCTGGTGATATCGAAAACGGTCAAAACCCCAAACTTTTTGACATATTGGAACAGCATGCTGCACAAAAAAATGTGCAGATAATAATATACAAGGGTAGCTTTGTCTATTATCCTTCCAATTCGGCAGACTTTACATCTGTTACTACAAGCAAGGAAATTGATTCGGACGGCAACGGCACCTTTTATGAAAAAGCTGGCGAGGACAAAACTGCGGGCATATCTTATCTTGTTTATGTCAGGGATGTTTATGCCCGATATGGATTCAAAATGGAAGTCAGGACACATCTGACCACTATTCATCAAAGTGTAGATGTAACTAATCTATTTACCCGAATTGTAAGTATAGCCGCAATTCTTCTATCGCTAGTTTGGGCGTTTTTGTTTTCACGTATTTTTACCAGACCTATAGTCAGCATGAATAAACTTACTTATGAGCTTGCCAATCTTAATTTTGACCATAGGCTTGATATAGAAAGAAGCGACGAATTGGGGCAGTTAGCCGAAAATATCAACACTATGAGCGACAAACTAAAAAGCTCAATGGACGAACTCAAAATAAAAAATGAACAACTTACCAAAGAGCTTGAACGTGAAAAGAGTTTGGAATCAATGCGTAAGAAGTTTGTATCTGATGTAAGCCACGAACTCAAAACGCCGCTGTCTATAATACAAGGCTATGCAGAATCTTTAAAGTCAGCTTTTGCTAAGTCGCCCGAAAAACGTGAGTATTATTGCGAAGTCATTATGGATGAGACGGTAAAAATGACTAAGTTAGTGCATGACCTTCTCAACTTGTCTCAATATACAAGCGGCACATTTTCAATTGAACGGGACGTATTTAAAATTGACGAGCTTGTATATACCGTAGCAGACAGATATTCTACAATAATCGGCGAGAAGGAGATTAACTTAGAAACTCATCTTGAGCCTTATGAGGTTTTTGCAGACCCGTTGAGAATAGAACAAGTTGTCAACAACTATCTTAACAACGCAATAAGTCATATTGATGAAAACCGCCAGATAGTCTTAATCGGAAGAGTATTAGACAATGAAGTTTACAGGGTGTCTGTATTTAACAGCGGTAACCATATTTCTAATGAAGATCTTGAAAAAGTGTGGATAGCTTTTTATAAATCTGATAAAGCAAGAAGCCGCAGTGAAGGACGGTACGGAATAGGACTGAGCATTGTAAAAGCTATTATGGAACTTCATAACGGCAAATGCGGTGTCAACAATGTACCTTACGGTGTAGAATTTTATTTTGATATTCCTATCAATAATCAAGATTCCGATATTAATTAGCAATTTTAAAACTGACACAAAATCTTAACAATAAAAAACCTTATATGTCAAATATAAGGTATATAATTATTAATACTATCATTAAGGAGTGCTTGCCGTGACGAAAAGACCTATTAAGCATGTAAACAGTCCAAAGCCTTTTTTTGTTCCCGATGAAGAGGAACAGTGCTATTTTGAAATTGAACAGCCAAAAGCAAAGGATATAAAAGCACAAGAAAAGCAAACAAGTTTTGATTTGTCTCATAATTTAAAAAGACAGTCTTATCCTAAGGGTGAGGTGGTTTTGAGCCTGAAAAATCTGACCAAAAGATACAGCGACAGAATTTCAGTGGATAATGTGTCTTTGGATGTTTTTAGCGGAGAAGTCTTTGGGTTTTTGGGGCCAAACGGTGCAGGCAAAACCACAACTATTAGGATGATTTCAGGGCTTGCAGATATAACACAAGGTGAAGTATATATCTGCGAACATTCAATAAAGACAGAATTTAAACAGGCGGTGTCTTGTATAGGCGGTATTATAGAAAATCCTGAGATGTATAAGTACATGACAGGCTGGGATAATCTAAAATATTATGCCTCGCTTTATGGCAATATTTCTGACGAACAGATTATGGATGTCGTAAGACAGATAAAAATGGAAAACCGCATCAACGAAAAGGTCAAGAGGTATTCTTTGGGTATGCGACAGCGTATCGGAATAGCACAAAGCCTGCTTCATAACCCCAGAATTTTGATTCTTGATGAGCCTACTAACGGACTTGACCCTGCAGGCATTCATGAGATGAGAGACTTTTTGAAGATGCTGGCACACGAGTACGGAATTGCAATTTTTATTTCGAGCCATATTCTGACCGAAATGCAGCTCATGTGCGATCGTGTGGGTATTATTTATAAAGGCAAGCTGACTGCCGTTAAAACAGTAGAAGAATGGACACGGCCTCAAAATAATATTATCAAAATAAAACTGACTGTGCCGACATTGCAAAAAGCCAAAGCTATTGAAATATTAAAAAATGCTTTTGACGTGGACATACAGACCAATAGCAATCTTATAATATTTTCTTTAGCTGAAGAACAGTTGTCCAAAGTTTCCCTAGTGCTGGCTTCAAGCAACATTTCAATTGTTTCTATGACTTTGGGTGAAAAGTCCTTAGAAGAAACCTTTTTGGAGCTTACTAGTGCACAAGGCACAGAAATTTCTTAAAATACGGGAGAATTATTTTTTATATGAAAAGCTTATTCAAACTTACACGAGGCGAATTGTTCAAACTTTTTAAAAGTAACACTTTATACATAATGGCTGGCTTATTGACTGCTGTAATTTTATTGATGACCTGGATTTATACAGCACAGGAAGATAATCTAACTAATGTTATGAAAATGTTTTTGGGCAATTCTATTTCTACCGATTCTTTTGACATTATTGACGGAGAATTGGATGAACTAAAGAAAATGAAAATTGACACTTCGGAGCTTGACAGTTTTTCCAAAAGTCTTGCTGATAAGCCTCAGATAAAAATGATGCTTGTGGGTGTTGAGCCTAATCTTCTAAACACCTTTATCAATAATTCACAGTCAGGCGGTGCCAATCAGGCTTTTGCAGAATATGCTGGCTTTTCTGATGTTCAATCGATATTATATTATGATTATTTGCGTTCTATATATTATGACTATCTCTTTGAATATTCTCTAAATCAGCAAATTTTAAATTATATTGACAGCTCTAATTATAATGTGACTTTTACAGACTATATCAACAATGTTGCTATCAAGGATTTGTTTGTAAGCTATTCTAATCTGTTTGCAAAATCAAACAGCTATTTTTCGCAAGACGGCGTATATTATGAGTTTATTAATCTTCAAAAGGACGGTACTGCTACGCCTCAGCAAATAAACGCAAAATATAACGAGCTTGTAACGCTTACAGAAAACTTCTTTGATGAGCTGGACAGATTTATTTACCTTACCGATTCGTCTATAATGGGCACTAATTTTTTGCTCATGCCTACCAAAAATTACAGGTCAGAAGAATACGGCAAATTAAACGATGCCCTGACTTCTGTGTCAAAAAAGGCGGCTACTGCACTTAATGAAATAAAAACACAAAAAGATGATTTAGAAAACGGTATGGTGTTTGCAACCGAATTAAATAACTTATTCAATAAATATAATCCCGAATTTGAGCCTAAAGAAATAACCAAAATTGACATGCCTTACACCATTCCACTCGAAGCCCAGATAGAGAGTTATAGGGCTTATCAAAACCTAATGGCAGGTCTTAGAGAAGTTGCAGAAAATGATAATGTTTCTTCTATTAATCTTTTTTATGCTTATAACAATGCAATGATAAACAAAGCGTATGAGTACCTGACAACTGATAAATTTACTCCTACCGACGATAGCAAAAAAGCTCAGGAGCTTACACAATTACAGGCATATATAGATAATTTTGATGCGTCAGTTACCAACAACACGCTCAAGCTTAATGCCACCTTGCCTTTTGAAAGGATAATAGATAAAAGCTATTCAACAGTTATTACAAAAGATATATACAATGAATATTTTAAACCGTATTTTGACGAAAACGAAAAAGCAAGGCTTGACGAACTGATTGCAAGTATCAATCAAAGCTTTAATCAATATTCTTCAGCCCAAATATTGTTTTATAATATACCTTCTGATTCGATAGCTGCAATGTATGGAGGCAGTCAGGATATAAAGATTCAATATGAGGCAGAACAAGCAACCGCTTACCAAAATTTCTCCAAAAATTATAGCGACTTAAAAATCTCTTTTAAAGAATTTTCAGCACGAGCCGAAACCTTGGATTCGCTTATAAAAAATACAAATTTTATTACAGCCATTAATGCCAATAAGCTTAATGACAATGAGTCCAAAAAAATTCAAGGCTTTATATTTACTTCTAGGTATAATCTCAACTCTTATATAACGCAGGCACAGTTTTTGATAGAAAACGATATGGTTTCTACAAACTATTCTGCACCTGAATCACTTTCTAAAGGTTATGGGGCAATGGAGTTTATATTTGTACTGAGTAAGATAATTATACTCATATTTGGTATAGTTTTGGCTTCGGGCACGATTGCAGGAGAGCATTCAGACGGAACAATGAAATTGCTGTTAATTCGTCCCCATACACGCTCCAGTGTGCTGTTTTCCAAGCTCTTTACGGTATGTCTTGTTTTGCTTAGTTTCTTTATATTTAACTTCCTATTGACACTACTAATAGGCGGAGTTGGTTGGGGCTTGTCTGGTGCTCAAATGGCATTATCAATCTTTAACAGTAAAACCGCACTGATATTACATCCTTTAGGGGTTATTGCGTTTTTGCATTTGTTTGGATTATTGGAATCAATTGTATTTGCTTTGATAGCTTTGACAATATCCACTTTGTTTAGATCACGAAGCGGTGCTACTGCCGTATCCATGCTGGTGTATTTTGTCTCATTTGTTTTGGATGCTTTGCTCTCAACCTTTTCCTGGTATAAATACATTATCTTTAATAACACCAATTTATTTCAATACATGAGTAGCGTCGGTCCTACAATAGCGGATCAGACATTATTGTTTTCTTTAACAGTAACTATAGTATATATAGTCGCAATGTCAATAATATGTTTCTTCACTTTTGCCAAGCGTGACGCCAATTAAAATGACAACAAACAGCCTTGAAAATTCAGGGCTGTTTTTTTATACAAGTTTTCAGCATAGCAAACTAAAATTAACATATATAAACCGATATCATGCATGTTATGTAAAAAAACAAAAATAAGAAAAAAAATTTTTAATTTTATATAAAAAACAGTTTACAATCATGCCTAATATGAATATAATAATTGCGACTATATAAGGTTTTGGAGAACGACTTAATGGAAAAAAAGCCTGCATACTTGCTTTGCCCCAGATGTGAACTCAATTATTTTTTAGCTGATAAGAATCAAAAATACTGTAATGTCTGTTTAGCAGAAATGAATAAAGCAGATCCCAGCATGCTGATACCTGAAGATGAAGACAGCGATTTGGAAGTGCTTTGTCCTGTTTGTAAAATCAATTATATGTCGCCGGACGAAGAAATGTGTTTTGTCTGCCTAAAAGAACATAAGGAAAAGTTGACTGAAATTGATTCAGGGGAATGGGAGGACCAAACAGAAAGCCCTGTTGAGGATGACTCTATAGAAATTTCTCTTAGTGAATTAGAAGAAGAAGAAAACGATACTGAAGAAGACGATGAAATACCCATTGAAGAGTTTGATAATGACGATTTTTTTGATGAGCTTGATGACGAGGATGACGATGAGGACTTTGACGATGAGGACGATTCTATTGATGATGAGGACTAATCCATTATCTGTATAATGTTATATATATAAAAACAAGTGCTTTTATGCACTTGTTTCTTTTTATGTATATTATACTTATTATCAACTTTTGTTCCCCTCTAAAATTATCAACAAGATAATGTAAATAATAACAACATTGTATTCTTATGCGCCTTCAATCAACATCTTATCAGCAACAAGTGCGATAAATTCCCCATTGGTCGGCTTTTCATTGTTGCCGTAAACTTTTACCCCAAATAATGAATTGATATTTTCAATTTTTCCCCTGTTCCAAGCAACTTCAATCGCATGACGAATTGCACGCTCAACCTTAGAAGCACTAGTATCAAACTTTTTTGCAATTGTAGGATACAGCTTTTTGGTAATGCAATTAATGATTTCAGGATTTTCTATCGCCATCTTTATAGCTTCTCTCAAAAACTGATAGCCTTTGATATGAGCAGGTATTCCTACGGTAATAAAAATGTTAGTTATCTTTTCTTCTGTTGACTTTTGTCTTAACCGTCCGATAGGTTCCGCCATACGGTAATCTGACATGATGTTTTCCATCATTAAAGGCTCGGTTGCTGTCATATTACTTTTAACCATATCGAGCAGCCGCTTTTTCAAAATCGCAAAGTCGAAAGGCTTTATCATGTAATAAGAAGCACCTAACTTTAACGCCTTGGAGATAAAACTTTCTTGGCTTAATGCACTCAAGATTAGATACTTTGGACAAAAACCCTTTACCTCTTCCATCACCCCAAATCCGTCAAGTTCGGGCAGGACAATATCAAGCACTACAATGTGAGGCTTAAATTGTTCAATCTTTGCAACAGCTTCTAGTCCGTCAGAGGCTGCCATTACGATTTCAAATTCTTCTTCTCTTTGAAAATAATCTTTGAGCATTCCTGTTATTTGTGGGCTGTCCTCAACAATCCCTAGCTTAATTTTTTGCATATTCCCTCCTTATCCAGAATTTACTAATAGAATAGCACAAACATAAGTAAAAGGAAATATCTTGTTAATTAATTTTGTAAAAAAATCAACATTTTTTACAAAATTATGTCGAAATTACATTTTATGCTTATATTTTTTAGTTTTTATACTACATATTGTGTTTTTAGCAAATATTATAAGTTAAAATATCTTATTTTAACTTAAGTATATCTTTAAAGAATTGGTTTAAGCAAATTAATAATTCTTAAAAATCGTTTATTGCTTTATAACTTTTTATATGTTTTAAAATCTAAGCTTAACTACTTTTTGACATAATTTTAGTACATTAAAAAAGCCATCCGCCGTAAAAACAGCGGATGACATTTACAATGACTACATAACCTGAACATTACCTAATAATGTTTAGTCAATAGGTTTTACATAATAATTGCCTCTGTTCTTGAGAAGTATTCTCGTTCCCTCAACAATAGCTGTCAAAGGATTGGGGGCAATCTTAATATCAAGTCCTAACTGCTTATTAAAGAATTCATCTGCACCGTCTATCTTGGCGCATCCGCCGTTAAGGGTGATACCATTTTCAATGATATCTGCTGAAAGTTCAGCCGGAGTGCCTTGAAGTGCTTTTAGTACGGTGTTGGCAATCTGAACAAACAAAGGTTTTAATACATCACGTATTTCAGACTGTTTAAGTTCAATTCTTCTGGGAAGTCCTGATAAAACATCTCTGCCGTTAGCAAACGCTGTTCTATCTTCAGGCAGTTGAGCTCTCAATGTACCAATAACTTCTTTGATACGTTTTGCTGTGTTTTTTCCGATTAACAAACCGTGATTATACTGAACATAATTGATAATTTCATTATCAAAGTAGTTACCAGCAATACGGATTGATTCGCTGACAACTATGTCGCCCAAAGACAATACACCTATATCAGTTGTACCGCCGCCCATATCAATGACCATAGAGCCGTTTGAGCCATAAATGTCAAGACCAGCACCGATGCCGCCGGCTTTTACTTCTTCTTCGATAAACACGTCGGGAACACCAAGCTTTTTAGCGAGTTCAACCATAGAATCTCTTTCTATTTGAGTTACTTCTGAAGGGCAGCAAATCAAACAAGTTGATTTTTCCAGATTAATATCTGTATTCTCTGCTTTTCTTATAGCAAGCTCAATAAGCTTTTTGGCTGCTTCCATATCGGAAATAACACCCTGCTGCAAAGGACTTACAATCTTAATGCCTTTGTGGTTTCTGCCTATCATCTTCTGGGCGTTGTTACCTACTGCAAGCACTTCGCCGGTATAATAATCAAAGGCAATAACTGAAGGTTCATTAAAAACAATTCCTTCACCGTCAACATAAACCAGCAGATTGGCTGTGCCTAAGTCAATTCCTATTTTAGCTGCTGCGTTAGGAGCATGCTTCATGGAGTTTTGAACTCTTTCTGCTGCTTGTGTTTGCTTATCTATTTCTCTTTTTTTCATACGTCACCCCTTTATAATTGAAGTGGATTAACCAGATAGTTACCACGGTTTTTGAGCAAGAACTTAGTGCCTTCGGCAACACAGGTCAAAGGATTGCTAGCAACCCTTACAGGGACTTGAATTCTGTTGCTTATAAATTCCTCTACGCCGCGAATTAACGCTCCGCCGCCTGTTAACAAGATACCGTTTTGGAAAATATCTGCCGATAATTCGGGAGGAGTATCTTTTAATACAGTTGCGATAAGCTTAACAATTTCTTCGTATGTAGGTAATATGATGTCTCTCATATCCTCTGTTGAAACGTCAACATATTTTGGAATACCTATTACGATGTCACGGCCTGCATAACGGTTGACAACAACTGGAGCACTTTCACGCAAATCGGACAAGTCCATTTTGCAGCGTTCTGCTGTAAGTTCACCGATTTCAACTTTCTGATTTTTCTTGATTTGTTTGATCAGCTCAGCATCAACATAGCTTCCAGCCTTTCTTATTGTCTTAGACAATACTATATCACCAAAAGACAATACGCCCACGTCTGTGCTTCCGCCGCCGATATCAACTACCATTACGCCCTTTGCCTTAAAGATATCTATGCCTGCGCCTAATGCACCAGCTTTGATTTCTTCTTCAACAAAGACATCAGTAGTACCCATATTTTTTGCTAAATCCTTCATAACATCTCTTTCGATTCTTGTTACTTCGGAAGGGCAACAAATAACAACTGTAGCTGCGCCCATTTCTTTTTCTGTTATATTTTCAATCTTTTTCAAAACATAGGTCAATAACTCTTTTGCAGCGTGCATATCACTTATAACACCGCTTTTCAAAGGTTTTACAACGGATATCTTGCTGTGAGCTTTACCTATCATCTGATGAGCGTCTGCGCCTGCGGCAACTATTTTTCCGCTTTCGTAGTCAAACGCAACAACAGACGGTTCATTAAATATGATACCCTTTTTTTCCACATAAACTAATAAGTTTGCTGTGCCAAGGTCAATACCAATTCCCATACCTTCTGACATATCCATCCTCCTAATAATCACCGTAGTAATGTTGTTTTTCGTTCTTTAACAGCTTCTTTGTCCCGTCAATTACGGCGTTAATGGAATTAGCAGCAGGAGTAACATTAATATGAGTTATATCTTCAAAATACTCTTTAATGCCCTTAATAGTAGCACCGCCGCCTGTAATCAAAATGCCGTTGTCAACCAAGTCGCCCGCCAATTCGGGAGGTGTAATTTCCAAAGTTGCTATTAAGGTTGACTTGATGGACTCAAAGCATTCAAGAAGAATTTCTCTTACTTCTTCAGGAGTGATAACATCCATACGAGGTAAACCCGTAACAAGGTCACGACCCATTGCATTGTAAGTTATTACATTGCCTTCATCATCTCTGGGATAATCACCATTTAAGGACGCAAGAGTAATCTTAATCTTCTCTGCTGTTTGAGATCCGATTTCAAGCTTGTACTTTTCTTTTACATAATGCATGATCTGTCTGTCAAAATATTCACCGGCAACCTTAGTTGACTTTGACAAAACAACATCACCTAACGACATTATTCCAAAGCTTGTTGTTCCTCCGCCTATGTCGATAACCATATGTCCCGAAGGTGCATATATACTGATTCCCCCACCTATTGACGCCGCTTTGATCTCTTCTTCGATACGAGTATCTTTTACACCCAATTCTTTTCCTAAAATAACAATTGCCTCTTTTTCTGTTTCTGTAATTTCTGAAGGCATACAGATTAATAATCTGTTGATTGTGCTGGCACCTGAAGTAAATATCTTATTAAAGGTGAACATCAAAATCTCACGAATCATATCAATATCTGATATGACGCCTCC
>CALAYY010000067.1 GCA_937895465.1 uncultured Clostridia bacterium
GATGAATTCAAGGCGGCTCACAAAGGCGTAGAATTGATTGACGATTCTGTTCAAGTTGTAGGTGAGGGTTTTGATGATACTGTAACTTCAAAGTTTATCAATGAAAAATATGCCCCCGATGTATTGTATGTATTCTCACCCGGAAGAAACCTTGCTATCCAAAGCAAACTTGCGAAGGTTGCTGATATAAGAAAAAAACATTCTGATTATGGTAAAGGCTTTCCAGAAGTTGGCGGAGACCCTCAAGCATTAGCATTTTTGGGTAACAGCTTCGGTATTTATTATGAAAAGAGTGCGTTTGCAGATGCTGACTTTGCAAGTTATGGAGCGTTGAAAACCAAACTTAAGACCTTAGCCACATCCAAAATAGTTGACGCAGCAGGCGAAACCAATACATGGCTCAACTATATCGGGCTTCAAAAGATGGGCAAAAAATGGGCAGATGTTCAGATTCCTACTAAGAGTTGGTTCCAAGACAATCGCACGGATTTAGAAGCTGTTTTGACCGAAATGGTTAGCTATATGAGAACTGATCTCAAAATGGGCTCTGATGCGGCTATCCAATACGGCAATGAAAAACAAGCTATGTGGAACGGCGAAAAATCATTTGACGTCAACGGCAACTGGAACGCAGCAGGATTTTATCCTCCTCATTCACAAGCCGGCAAGGCAGGCAATTATGCATTTAGAACTTTTGCTATCGATGATAATCCTTCAACTGCTAATGTTGATGAGAGCAAATATGTAATGAGCGGATTTTTCCATGGCTGGATGATTTCAAAAAAGTGCTTCAATAACCCCGAAAGACTAAAACTTGCAGTTGATTTTGTCAACAAGCAGTGCAAAAACGTCTTAGAATATCCCGGAATGGCAGCTAACGGCGCTACCAGAGAAGACGACACCGCTTTGGCGAAACAGACCAAAGATATTCTAAAAGCTCAAGGCGCAGTTATGTGCTCACCTTTGGATGATAAGTTTTTGGATTCTGCAGCAAAAACTGCTTTCTTTACAGGTCTTACCAATATGATATTGGGAACAACTACACCCGCACAAGTAATTACAGATACCATAAACGCTTTTATTGTTTAACAAACGAAGGTCTTTTGAGCGTGCAAAAACACCCTTTGCACGCTCAAAAACTTTTTATAGGGGAAAGTTATGTATAACAAAAAGAAATATCTGATTGTTCCGCTGTTATTGCCGCTTTTATTAGTCACTGCATTTTTTATCTTCTATCCAGCAGTAATTAATGTCTATAACGGAGCTTTTGTATTTAGGCACAAATTGGATGACAACCCTATTTTTGTAGGATTGAAAAACGTCACTGACCTTCTGGCAGATAAGGTTTTTTGGACAGCGTTGAAAAATACAGGCATCTTAGTTGTTTTGGTTATTTTTGTTCAGGTGGGGCTTGCCTTAATTTTGGCGTTATTGGTTGACAATATCAACAAAAAATATGCCGCATTTCTCAGGATTATATATTTTATGCCGATAGTTATTTCTGCCACAGCAATCGGAACAATGTACCTTTTGTTGATACAGCCAACAGGTTTGTTTACAAAATTAGTATTTAAGGATGTTTTCTACTGGCTACCTACCAATAATTCTCGAGCGTTATTTGTAGTGATGGCTCCTATACTCTGGCAATACATCGGCTTTTATTTTGTTATCTTGCTTACTGGACTTTCAACTATACCAGAAGAGTATAAAGAAGCGGCATTAATTGACGGTGCATCCAAAATGCAGGTAATAAGACATATTACTATACCAATGCTATGGAATGTTTTAAGAACTTGTATGGTGCTTGCAATAACAGGGGCATTAAAGGTTTTTGATCTTCCTCATACGATAGCAGTACATGGAGCGCCCGCTCAGCAGACTGTTTTTATGGGCACATATAATTATTATCTTTACAGTGCTACGAGGTTAGGTCAGTCTGCCGTGTATTCAGTGTTTATAGTTTTGATAGGAGTGCTGGTGTCATTGCTTTCTAACGCAGTTTTGAGAGAAAATAAGGATATATGATTATGAAGGGGATAAAACAAACTCAAAAATCGAAAAAAAACATCATAATGGTGTTGATATATATCGCTCTTACGCTCTGGGCATTGCTTGCTGTTGTTCCGCTTATATGGACATTTTTGTCTTCATTTAAGCCAAGATTTCATATTGTGTCCCGACCGTTAGAATTGCCCTTTAATAAATATTTTACATTGGAAAATTATGATAGAATTTTTGGCGGTTCATTAAATATACTTATTGCTTATCTTAATAGCTTTTATATAAGCATATTAGTAGTTGTTTTTACGGTTATTATTTCTATACTGGCAGCTTTTGTGCTGGCAAGATTTAAATTTAGATTAAAACCCTTAGTTGAAATAATTGTCGTAGCATGTATGATGTTTCCGTCTTTTGCGCTTTTGTTCCCTATCATTAGAATACTTGCTGCTATTAACTTATTTGGAACAAAGACAGGAGTGGTTTTGCCGCAAGTTGCGCTTAATATAGGTTTTACTACACTGCTGCTTACAGGCTTTTTAAAAAGTCTGCCCATTGAGGTGGAAGAAGCCGCCTATATAGACGGAGCAAAAATCCCAAGAGTTTTGATTTTTATTATTGTGCCGATGATGAAAAGCGCAATTGTAACATCTATGATTTTTGTGTTTATTTGGAGTTATAATGATTTGTTTTTGCAGATGATTATTATTTTCAATCAAAAGGACTATCCCGTATCGCTTTTGCTTAACAAGCTATTCTCAAAAGAAGGCGGCTATGACCATGGAAAAATGGCGGCGGCAGTAATAATGGTATCATTTCCTATAATGCTTGTTTATTTTCTGTTACAACGCCATATTATCAAGGGACTGACAGCCGGAGCTGTTAAGGGATAAAAATATTTTGGAGCTATTATGACAACTTTGCTTGAACAAAAGATCGGACAGCTTATGCTTGTGGGCTTTTCAGGCACTAATGCTGATGATTTGATAGAAAACATCAAAAAATACAACTTTGGAAATATTATTTTATTTACACGCAATATTAAATCTGCTTCTCAGGTACAAGATATGTGCAACGAGATTCAACAAGCCGCTATAAAATATAACGGTACGCCTTGTTTTATTGCACTTGACCAAGAAGGCGGAAGCGTAAGAAGAATTTATGACGAGATTACTAATACACCCGGTGCAATGGCTATTGCTGCAGCCTCTGCAAAATATCCCCAAGCCGCCGCAATAATAGGCAGTATTTTGGGTGCAGAATTAAAAGCTTTGGGAATCAATCTCAATCTTGCGCCTGTAGTTGATATCAACAGCAATCCGCTTAACCCGATAATTGCAATAAGGTCGTTTGGAGATGACCCATATATCGTAAAAAAGCTTGCGACTGACTTTGCCAAGGCACAGCAACATAACGGCATAATGTCTTGCTACAAGCATTTTTTGGGACATGGGGATGTGGATATTGATTCGCATATTGACCTACCCAGAATAAACAAGACCATAGAAGAATTAAGAAGGCTGGAGCTTATACCTTATAATGAAATTGCGGCTGACGCCATAATGACAGCACATATACTTTTTGATAAGATAGACGACAAATTTCCTGCTTCTATATCCAAGACAATAATCGACGGAATTTTGAGAAAAGAACTCAAATATAAGGGTTTGGTTATTACAGATTGTTTTGAAATGACAGGGCTTATTCAGACATTTTCATTTGAGGAAGCGGCGGTATTTGCTATTAATGCAGGCACTGATATTATTACAGTCAGTCATACCTTTGGAAGACAGCTTACAGTCAGGAATGCATTATTAAACGCAGTCAATAACGGTAAAATTTCTTATGAGGTTTTGGAAAAATCCCTTAATCGAATAGCTGAGTTTAAAAAACGCTATGCACTAAAAAGTCCTGAGCAAGAAATTGATTTTGAAAAAAACAGACATCTTTCAGAAAAAATCAGCAATGCCAGCATAACGCTTGCAAGCGGTCAGCCTTTTGAGGTAGATAACGGCACTGTTGTAATAGGCGTAACCAATTATGTAAGCTCGATTGCAGAAGACTATAATATGGAAAAAATGGACATTGCCAAAATCATAGGAGAAGAATTTGGCATACCGTATATAAGCATAGACAATAAAAACTTCAATACAAGTGATATGCTGGCTTTTGCCAAAGACAAAAAGGTAATCTTAGCTTTATCGGATTCCCATCTGACACTAGTTCAAAAGGTCTTATATTCCTCATTACGCCAAACCAATCATGAAATCATGCTGATATCATTACGCACTCCTTACGATATATTAGACCAGCAAAAGCCGGCTTGTCACATCTGTATATATGAATACACTTCAATGTCTGTAAAATCCTTATTAAAGTTTTTGCACGGCGGAAAAGCAGAGGGAAGACTGCCCGTTAACTTGGGCAAGTATTCTGAGCAGTATATAAGAGAAAACACGTCCAAAAGCATTTTTCTTGACAATGTTATCAAATATATGAAGCAAAACTTCGGGCAAAAACTCACTCTTGACAATGTAGCAGAAAAGTTTTTGATAACAGGCGGACACCTTTGCAAGCTGTTTAAACGAAAGCTCAAGAAAAGTTTTGTCGATGTTCTCAATGAAATCCGTGTAGGCGAATCCAAACGCCTTCTTAACTCCACTAACCTAAAAGTCTATGAAGTAGCATACCTTTGCGGTTATACTGACAGCAATTATTTTGTAAGACTGTTCAAAAATTATAACGGCATGACCCCCAACGACTATCGAAAAAATTACAACCTTTATGATTAAGTAAAAAATATAATAAGCTATGAAGCAAATGGGTTTTGATCTTTTGCCTTATTTATGCAATTACAAACAACAAAATATTTTTAAAAATATAATGCATTCATACATTAAATATGGTGAAATTATTTAAAAGAAGCGTGCAATATAAAGAGGTGAAGTTATGACAATTGATTCATTAGAAACGATATTATTAACTTGTATTTTTATAGTTCCTGGTTTTTTAATTGATGGGATAGTAAATGCTTTTTCTCCTTATGGGAAGAGAAAAGAGTATGTGTATTTTTTATACTGTCTTTTTTATAGCGTGTTACATTACGCAGTTTTTGGTTGGGCATACATTTTAATCTGGAAGATATTAGCGTGGCGCTTATTGATAATACTTGGCATAACATTAATTGGTGCGATTTTTTTAGGTGTAGTAATAGGGCTTTTTAAGTCGAGAACATGGCTTCGTAAACTTCTAAACTTTTTAAAATGTAATATAAGCAATCCAATACCTTCAGCGTGGGATTATTTATTTTCTAAACAAAAATCATGTTTTATAATTGTAACATTAAATGATGGTCAAATCGTATATGGATTATATAGTACAAATTCTTTTTCATCTTCAGATTGTGATGAAAGAGATATTTATATTGAGAAAATTTATAGTATTGATGAAAATAATGTTTGGATTGACGATTCAAAAAGTTTAGGTATTTATTTAGCCTATTCTCAAATCAAAACAATAGAATTTTTAGAAGGAGGAAATGAAAATGCCACAGAAGAATAACAAGAAAACGTATGGTTATCAACCTCAAGAGGGTGTATGTGAAGGTTATCAACCAAGTCAAGAAAGGGGATATAAGCCGGATAAAAGTAATGATAATTTCAAGCCTATACCTCCTAATAAAGGTACAAAATTGCAACCTGATAAGAAAAAATAAAGATGATATCAAGTACATTCATTAATAATTAAGATTATGCGATAAGAATAATCATGTTTATATGTTGAAAATTGATTAAAATTATCAAGCTTTTTTTCTCAAAAGACAGATGATTAATTTTGCAGATTTAGAAAGCATTATAAAAGACTTAATCAAAAAAGACCTTTATCTAAAATCTTCCGTTTTCATTGCACTTTATATTTCTGTAATAAATTAATCCTCAGTCACTTCGTGACAGCTCCTTTTGACAAAGGAGCCTGTGGATTTTATTATCTTAACAGCAAATAAAAGAAAAAACCTTCTTTAAAAAAATTTTGCAAATCAGAAGAAAAATATATTAAACATTTGTTATAAACACTTGTTTAATTTTTTATTATGGTATATAATTGTCATATAAAATTGATATATAAGTTTTCGGGGGATAATTATGCCTGAACTGCCAGAGATTTTTAATTTGTCAAAACAGTTTGAAAAAGAGTTTGTGGACAGAAAGATAACTGATATTGAGATTGTGCAGGAAAAATGTCTTAACTTACCTAAAAAAGAATTTAAAGAAAAGATTTTGAATAAGTCGATTACTCATATCGGATATAAGGGCAAGTGGATAATAATGCAATTATCTCAAGGCTTTTTATTTTTGAGTCTAGGGATGGGCGGAGACCTGTTTTTGAAAAGGACTGCGGACATCGGACCTGACAAAAGATATCAGTTAAGGCTTTATTTTGATGATAAAAGAAGTCTGTATATATCGTTCTGGTGGTTTGGATATTTTCACTATACAGATAACGGTTTTGAACACAGTATGACTTCATTATTAGGCTATGATCCGTTGGGCGACGAATGGGACCTTGATATCTTTTATAAAATGTTAGAAGGCAAGAAGGGCAACATAAAATCATTTTTGATGGATCAGCATAACATTGCAGGCATAGGCAACGTATATATCCAAGACATATTGTTTTACGCACGTCTTCATCCTTTGAAAAAAATTGATACTTTGACTTCTTTGGAAAAGAAGAAATTATATAATGCCATAATCGGTCAGCTAAAAAAATCCGCAGATGTGGGCGGATTGAAATATGAAAAGGATCTATACGGCGATAACGGCGGATATGACTTTGAATATGTGGCATACAAAAAGGG
>CALAYY010000068.1 GCA_937895465.1 uncultured Clostridia bacterium
CT
The DNA here is from genome assembly GCA_937895465.1 of uncultured Clostridia bacterium. Lineage (GTDB taxonomy): Bacteria > Bacillota > Clostridia > Christensenellales > DUVY01 > DUVY01. The sequence goes on from CALAYY010000068.1 coordinate 3, forward strand.
GGCAGAGCACCTGACTCTTAATCAGGGTGTCCGGGGTTCGAGCCCCCGAAGATCCACCACATTTACCCCCACCATGTAACTTAAAATTCTGCATGAATGGGTATCAAAACAATTAATCCGGAAATGTCCTGTTTTAAGGCGCTTTCGGGTTTTTTTATAGCCTTTTTGACGACTTTACACTTTTTGTCATGGTGTTTTTATTGTTTTACGACAATTTTTACGACAACTATTTTTTAATTTTTTATATTATTAAACTTTAATTGCTATTTGCTATTGTAAGATATATTTTATATAATAATTATATTTATAAGGCATTTTCATAAAGATAAACAAAATAAATAATATGTTGAGGGCTAATTATGAAAAAATTTTTTATTACAGTTGAAGAAACAGTTGTGGGAAGCTTTGAAGTATATGCCGACAATATGGAAAAAGCACTTGAAAAGGTTACTACAGGTTATATCAATTGTGAATATGTTCTGGAACCTGGAGATTTAACTGCAAAGAAAATTATGGGAGAGTGTGAAGATACGGGTGAAACTACAGAATGGATTGATTTTTGATATGGATTTACATTTTGATAAAACGCTTGTGATGAACTACAAAAGCGAATCTCAAAAAATTCGTGTTATGAGTGAAAATTGGATGAAAAGGTATATGTTTTGTCCTAATTGCGGGCTAAACCATATTAATAAATATCCAAACAATCAGCCTGTTGCCGACTTTTTCTGTGAATCTTGTGGAGAGATTTTTGAATTAAAGAGTAAAAAGCATATAGGAAAAAAGATTGTTGACGGTGCTTATAATACAGCAATTGCAAGAATTACAAGTAGCACCAATCCTGACTTATTTATATTACAATACGCTAATTATGAAATTAACAATCTTGAAATAATCCCCAAGTACTTCTTTATACCAGATATAATAGAAAGGCGAAAACCATTATCAAATACTGCAAGGCGTGCTGGATGGGTTGGTAGTAATATATTGTATTTTAACATCCCTGTTCAAGGAAAGATTGCGATAATAAAAGACAGAATACCACTTGAAAAGGATGAAGTTGTTGAAAATTACAAGCAAAAAAACTCATTCAAACAGAAAATATTGAGAGTCGAAGTTGGCTTTTAGATATCTTATATTGCATTAATCTTATCGATAAAGAAGTATTCACTTTAAATGAAATATATGGTTTTTCAAATACGCTATCAACTAAGCATCCTAAAAATAATAACATTCAGGCAAAGATAAGACAGCAATTACAGTTATTGAGAGATAAAGAATTTCTTACCTTTTTGGGGGATGGTGTTTATAAGAAAAACAATAAATTATTATAAGATGGTTACTTCAAAATCCCTGTTTCTTTTATTGAGCGGATGTAAGCAGAGGGGGACATATTGGTTATATCTTTGAATTGTTTTGAAAAGTATTGCAAGGTGTCATAGCCCAGCATTTCGGATATTTCAGAAATTGTGTAGATGCCTTCTGATATATAGCTCTTTGCCTTTTGGATTTTTAGTTGAATAAAATATTGAATAATGCTTTTGTCCATTGTGTCCTTAAACAGCTTTTTTAGATAAGTAGGAGAGTACCCTAATTTGTAGGCAATTGATTGTATAGTGATTTTGTCTCCAATGCTTTTTTCTAATATAGAAATTATTTGTTTTACCAAATAATTTTGGGTTTCATCCTTAGGCTCAGAAAAATGCTCCTTATCTTCAAGCAGCAAAAGCATAAGGCATTCAAGACAGTTTTTTATATTTTGTAATGCGCCTAGTTCTGCATTCTCTTTTAGGTCAAGACTGTATTGATAGACGATATTAAGCGGTGCTGAAAAAACTTTTCTGCTTTCGCTCAATATGTTTTTGATAAAGCTCCTTTCATTTGGCGAAATATCCAAAACCATGCTAGATATTTTGTAAAGTACTTTTAAGTCCCCATCAAATCCAATAACTATAACATTGGTATTAGAACGGTTGGGGCGTACATTATGAAACTTATTAGGAGCATGGATAAAAGCCTGACCTTGCTTAAGGATATAATTATTGTCTTGGTCGGTTATATCAGCTTCACCCGAATCGCAATAAACAATTTCCCAAAAGTCATGGGTTTCACCCTCAAAATAGAAGGTTTTGGAATAAGCAAAATAATGCAGCGAGTAGAGCTTGTCTATCGTTACAATGTTTTTTATATTAGTGGGGATATATTGTTCACTCATAGTATTACCTTATTTATATTATATCAAAAAATTTGGGCTTTGTGTCTTATTTTATAAACTTATATTACTTTTCTTATATTTGGATGAAACTTTTAATTGATATAATAAATACTAAGAATAGAAAGGACAGGAGAAAAAAAATGAGCGAATATAAAGATATCTACAAACACTTTTTAATAGACGGCGAATTTGTAAGTTTGAACCGTTACGGCGAAGGACATATCAATGATACTTACAAGCTGAGTATGAAAACAGACGGAAAAATTGTCAATTATATTTTACAAAAAATCAATGACAGGCTGTTTACCAATATAGAAGCATTAATGCGTAATATACAATTAGTTACAGATTTTTGCAGAGTCAGTGTTTTGAAACGCGGCGGAGACCCTATAAAAGAATGCTTGACCTTAGTTAAAACACGAGACCAAAAAAACTATTATTTTGACGGCAAAAATTATTTTAGAGTATATGTTTTTATTGAAGATGCTACATCTCATCAGATTGTAAGAAATCCTGAGGACTTTTACCAAAGCGCAGTAGCTTTTGGCAATTTTGCTAAGCTGCTTGCTGATTTTGATGCATCACAGCTTTATGAAGTTTTGCCCAACTTTCATAATACCAAAGTACGCTTTGAAAACTTTCAAAAAGCAGTAGAAAAAGATGTAATGAACCGCAAAGCCGAAGTTATGAAGGAGATTAATTGGGTTATAGAGCATAAGCACTTATGCTCTAAGATTGTAGATAAGATAGAATCAGGAGAAATTCCGCTTAGAGTTACACATAACGATACCAAGCTAAACAATGTAATGATAGATGACCAAACAGGAAAAGCAATGGCGGTAATAGACCTTGACACTGTTATGCCGGGCTCATTGTGCTATGACTTTGGCGACAGTATTCGTTTTGGCTGTAATCCTGCGGCTGAAGACGAGCCTGATCTGTCCAAGGTTAATTATAGATTTGATTTGTACGAAATATATCTAAAAGGTTATTTATCCGCTATAGGCAGCTCTATTACAAAAGCTGAAAAAGACAATCTTGCTATGGGTGCTGTTTTGATGACCTATGAATGCGGAATGCGGTTTTTAACTGATTATTTAGAAGGCGATGTGTATTTTAGAACACATCGAAAGGGTCAAAACCTTGATAGAGCACGTACACAATTTAAGTTGGTGGACGATATGCTGTCTGTTTTTGACAAGATGCAAGCCTTAATCAATCAATAAAAGGCGTTAGACAGTAGGAGATGGAAAAGAATATGGAAGGAAAATTGCTAATAGAAAAGCTGCTAAAGTATGCCAAGAGCTATTTGCATCTTAATGAATATGACGAGGTGTATGTTCGTAACATATTATTATCAATATTAAAGATACCTTGCCCGTATGAACAAGACCTTGATTTTAATATTCAATCAATGGATGTGCCTGACAAGCTATGGCAAGAACTGATACGGTATGCATTAGATAATGGACTTGCAGATAAAGACTCAGCTGAACGCTTTTGCACTGATATATTCGGACTGCTTACGCCTAAGCCGTCTGAAATAAATAAAGAATTTCTTTTGATAAGACAGCAAAACGGGATACAAGCCGCTTGTGATTATCTATACGATATATGCGTAAAAAACGGTTATATACAGAAAACCGCAATAGCCAAAAATCTAAAATGGGAAGCCAAGGAAGGTGACAACAAGCTTGAGATTACTATCAATCTTTCTAAGCCCGAAAAAAGCAACAAAGACGTAGCCAAGCTTTTAACTATACCTCAAGGCAAAAAATATCCTGATTGTGTGCTTTGTAAAGAGAATGAAGGTTTTGAAGGCACTCTTACACATCCAGCCAGAAGAAATTTACGCACAGTAAAAGTTAATTTGGGCGGCGAAAAATGGTTTATGCAATACTCGCCTTATGCTTATTATGATGAGCATTGCATTGTAATCAATGAAGAGCATGTTCCTATGTATGTTGACCAAAAAACACCTGATAAGCTTTTGGATTTTGTGGATGCATTTCCTAATTATTTTATAGGCAGTAACGCATCATTGCCTATAGTCGGCGGCTCAATTCTCAATCATGAACATTATCAAGGTGGGCGTCATATAATGCCAATGCATTATGCCAAAATCAAAAAACAATATACAAAACCTGAATTTTCTGATTTGAACGTCGGCATACTTGATTGGTTTAACAGCGTAATTCAGATAGAAGGCAAAGACAGACAATCAGTTGCAGCTTTTGGTGCAGAAGTTATAACCAAATGGAAAGAGTTTTCTTGTCCTGAATGTGAGATTATAAATATGACGGATAAGACACCGCATCTGCAAAAAGGCAGGAGATAACTATGTGTTATCTCTAATTCTTAGAAATAACCGCACTAACCAACAATACCCTGACGGGATTTTTCATGTTCATCCAGAATTTCAAAACATCAAAAGTGAAGGTATAGGTCTAATTGAGGCAATGGGCTTGTTTATATTGCCTGGACGGCTAAAGCGGCAGCTGGATAAAATAGAAGACTTGATTTGTGACCAATCAGAATTTAATAAAAAAGAGTTTAACGATTCCACAGATGATTTGTATATTCATCGTTTTATGATAGAAAAGCTTGTAGTTGAAGGCTTTGCAGACGATAAAACACAGGCACATGAAAGAGTGCAAAGCTATGTAAATAAAGTCTGTGCAGGTATTTTGGATAATACAGCAGTTTTTAAAAATGATGAAAACGGCACAAAAGGATTTGAAAAGTTTATAAAAGAACTAAATTTGCAGGAGGTTAAGTAATGCAGCATATTCTTGTAACAGGCGGAGCAGGGTATATCGGAAGCCATACACTTATAGAGTTGTTGGAACGAGGATACAAAGTAACGGTTATTGATAATTTGTCTAATTCAAGCAAGCAGTCACTCTTAAGGGTGCGTGAGATTACTGGTAAGGAATTTTCTTTTTTCAATGCAGACATTAGAGATTATGCAGCTTTAGACAAGATTTTTTCTTGCGAAAAATTTGATGCAGTAATTCATTTTGCAGGACTAAAGGCAGTGGGAGAGTCTTGTCAAAAACCTCTTGAATATTATGACAATAATATTTACGGCACTCTTGTATTGTTAAAGGTAATGAAAAAATACAATGTCAAAAAAATTGTGTTCTCTTCTTCAGCGACTGTTTATGGAACACCCGAAAGTCTGCCCATAACAGAAGAAAGTAAAACAGGCGGCACAACCAATCCTTATGGGTCCAGCAAGTATTATCTAGAAGGCATATTAACTGACCTATATAAGTCCGATAATTCTTGGAACGTAATAATACTTAGATATTTTAACCCTGTAGGAGCGCATGTAAGCGGAAAAATTGGAGAAGACCCCAAGGGTATTCCCAATAATTTGATGCCCTATGTGGCTCAGGTTGCAAGCGGAAAACTCCAAAAAATCAGAGTGTTTGGCAACGATTATCCCACACACGACGGCACAGGAGTGCGTGATTATATTCATGTTGTTGACCTTGCTTTAGGACATATTGCCGCAATAGAAAAGTGCATAAAAAGCGGTGTTCATATTTATAACTTGGGTACAGGAGTAGGGTACAGCGTGCTTGATATGATACATGCATTTGAAAAAGCGTGCAAAAAGACATTGCCTTACGAAATCGTTGAAAGACGAAGCGGAGATATTGCAGAGTGTTATGCCAATGCTGACAAAGCCAAAAAAGAGCTTGGCTGGCAGGCAAAATACGGCATAGAAGAAATGTGCAAAGATCAATGGAATTGGCAAAGCAATAACCCTGATGGATATGTAGAATAATTAATTTTTATAGTTTACACAAAAGATAAGCAATAAAAACACAAAAGAAAATGCTAGTACACAAAAGAAAAAAGGAGTCTATGCTATATGATAGACTCCTTTTGGCTATATAAGGATAATTCTTTTTCAAGCTGTTTTTCTCATTACGTTTCTTATGGCTATAATAAATTAATCCTCAGCCGGCTAACGCCGCCAGCTCCTTTTGATAAAGGAGCCTATAGTGTTATCTACACCTGATTATCTTACTTCTACTATCTTTACTAATGGCTTTTTGCCTGAAAGTATCATATATGCGTATGTAGGATTGCCCATTCGTGGATTGCCAAGGCTACCTGGATTAATTACCGTTCGACCGTCAATATAATCTGTATAAGCAACATGAGTATGCCCATACAGCACTATGTCAGCATCTGTTTCTTTTGCTTTTTGCATAAGGTCATCAAGATATTCTTTGACATGATATTTATGTCCGTGAGTAATAAAAATTTTGAAACCGTCAATCTCTGTAACAACTTCTTCACTTAGCTGTGAAAATATATCACAATTTCCCTTAACCATAATAAGTCTGTCGCCGAGAAGATTTTTATAAGGATATAATGCGCTTATTCCATCGCCCAAAAATATGACATAATCGCTTTCAGTTAAAATGCCGTCGATTTTTCTTAATGATGCTGTATTATTGTGGATATCGGATAAAATTATTACTTTAGTCATCAATATGCCCTTGCTCTAAAATAAATTTTTGTTTTAGCTCATTTAATGCTCTTGCTCTATGACTTATCGCATTTTTTTCTGATGGCGCAGCAAATCCAAAACTCTTTTTTAGCTCGTCAGAAAAGAATATTGGGTCATATCCAAAACCGCCGCCGCCTTCTGGCTTTTCAAGAATTGTGCCGTTAACTTTACCTTGTGCTGTTATTTCTTTGCCGTCAGGTAAAATTAAAACCACAGTACATATAAAATACGCCCTTCTGTCTGTCATTCCTTTGAGTTTTTCCAAAAGCTTTTGATTGTTCTTAGTGTCGTCAGCGTCAATGCCAGCATACCTTGCCGACATTATACCGGGCTCATCATTTAGGGCAGGCACAATAAGTCCGCTGTCATCAGCAATAACAGCCATTGTTCCTTTAATATGATTATATACCGCTCTTGCTTTTATTTGGGCATTTTCCAAAAAGGTTGAGCCATTTTCTTCAGGATTGATATTAAGCCCTAAGTCTTTTAATGACTTAATTTCTTGAAAAAAATCCCCCAAAATCTGCTTAATTTCTTTGGCTTTGCCGTCATTATTGGTAGCAGCGAGTAAAACTTTTTTGTTCATATAATTACCTGTTTGATTTTTACTTTAGCATATCATATTTTCTATGGGTAGACAAATAAAAACAAATATAGTCTTATAATATTTTTTATTTGATTTAAAAAAATTATATTAAGCTATGTTATAATAAAGATAGTTATGGATAATGAAGTTTTAAAAAATGTAAAAGAACTGATTGAAAAAAGCTCTAATATTGTCTTTTTTGGCGGAGCGGGTGTCTCTACGGCTTCAGGCATACCTGATTTTCGCTCAGCTACAGGACTATATAATAAAAAGCAAAACACGGCATATCCGCCCGAGTATATGCTAAGCCATGATTTTATTGTAAAACATCCTGATCAATTTTCGGATTATGTCAGACAAAACCTTATATATGGTGAGGCACAACCAAACGGCGCACACAAAGCCTTGGTAAAACTAGAAGAACAGGGCAAGCTAAAGGCGGTCATTACTCAAAACATTGACGGCTTGCATCAGAAAGCAGGCAGCAGCAATGTATTAGAACTTCATGGCAATTTGACTGATTATTATTGTATAGGGTGCAAAAAGGAATATTCACAGCAGGAGTTTTGCGCTCATAACGGTACATTTGGCTGTACCAAATGCGGTAATGTAGTAAGACCCAAAGTTGTATTATACGGCGAAGGTTTGGATATGAGTATTTATTGGACTGCTGTTAAATTTGTACAGCATGCAGATGTTTTGATTGTAGGGGGGACATCTCTTGTGGTTCATCCTGCAGCTGGGCTTTTAGACTATTATCATGGGCATAAGCTAGTTTTGATTAATATAGAAAAGACTTCAGAAGATTACAGGGCGGATTATGTTTTACAAGGCGATGTATCCAAAATCCTATGGGATTTGATTGATTAATAAAAATTGGAGGTAAAAAGATATGCCGCATATTTCAGTAAAAATGTTAAAGGGCAGAACAGAAGCCCAAAAGGAAAAGTTGGCGCAAGAGCTTGCCAAAACACTAAAAAATGTTTTGGGAGTAGGAGACAGTCATATTTCGGTGTCTGTTCAGGATTATTCTGCACAAGAATGGCAGGATGAGTTCAAAAAAGAAATAACAGACAATATGGAAAATGTAAGAATTCAGCCAAAATACGATCCCAAAGACTTGCTCTAAAAATTGGAAAAAGGATTATAAGAAATAATCCTTTTTTCTCATATTACAGCTTATAGAAAACCAAGCCTTCTTTGTCTAAAGTTGCATGTCATTACCGTAAGGCAATGACAGATGGTTTATTTAGCATAGCACTTAAAAAGCATTATGATAGACCTATCAAGTGCAAAAAACCTTATCTAAAATCTTTAAGTTTACCAAAATGTGCTTGCAATTAGTTATTATAACAAGAGGTAATATTTGACATAATAAACTCATGATGATATACTACAATTTAGAAATATATTTTTGTTTTAGATGCAGAGGATATTTTTTCCCTGCATTTTTTTAATAGGAGAAACATGTTTGAAGAATTAAATCTTTCTAAGGATATACTTAACGCACTCTCATCAGGCGGTTTTGTTACACCTACCAAAATTCAATCGGAGTGTATTCCGCTTCTTTTAGAAGGGCATGATGTTGTGGGACGGTCGCAGACAGGCTCTGGCAAGACCTTTGCTTTTGGACTGCCAATACTTGATAAGATAGCTAATAATGAGGACGGAATCAATGCCCTTGTTATATGCCCTACAAGAGAGCTTGCTTTGCAGGTTACGGACGAACTGAAAAAAATATCCAAATTTAAAGGCGCTTGCAATGTTGTGCCGGTTTATGGCGGAGCCGACATAATGCGTCAGATAAAAGCACTAAAGACCGCAAGAGTGGTAGTAGGTACGCCTGGACGGCTTATAGACCATCTTGACAGGCATACTCTTAAGCTTCACAATATAAAAACAGTAGTTTTGGATGAGGCTGATGAAATGCTCAATATGGGTTTTAGAGAGGACATTGAAACCATTTTAAAAGCAGTACCCAAAACCCGTCAGACTGTAATGTTTTCGGCTACTATGCCTTACGAAATAAAAGAAATAACCAAGCTATATATGAATGAGCCCAAGTATGTTGAAATCGGTCAGGATAACAGCACTCTTGAAGAAATCGAACAGCAATATGTCAAGGTTTTTAAAAATCAGAAAAAAGATGCGTTATCAGAGTTTTTGGAGCAGAACGCACCCAAAAGAACGATTATATTTTGCAACACCAAGCGCATGACTGATGAGCTTGAAAGTTATCTTTATCAAAAAGGCTATCAATCTTATGCTTTGCACGGAGATATGCGCCAAAGCCAAAGAAAACGGGTTATGACATCGGTAAAAGCCAAAGACAATTTTATTTTGGTTGCTTCCGATGTAGCAGCACGTGGTCTTGACATAAAGGATGTAGATTATGTCGTCAACTATGATTTGCCCAACGATGTAGAATATTATATCCATAGAATAGGCCGAACAGGCAGAGCAGGCAAGAGCGGCAAAACCTTGACAATAATCAATGATAAAGCCCAATTGGAATTATTAAAAGAATTCATCAAAAAAACTAATTCCAAAATACAAGAACTAAGACTTTCTATGAGCGTTGACGAATATGTGGATATGTCATTGAGCCGAAGTGAATCAAGAAAATATGGAATGGCTACAATAGTCAATATGAAATCAACTCCAAAACGTAGTTTCAATTCCTATCCTAGAGGTAACAGGAATAGAGACGGTTTTCAATCCAAAAGCCAATCCAACAAACCCAAACCAAAAAGCGGCTTTTCTGACCAAAAGCAAAATTTCAATAGTAATTGGAATAATGAAAATCAAGATAAAGAATTTTCCCAAAAAAGAACAGCGCCTAGGCGTTCTAACAACTCTTTTGGAAATAGTACTAATAAGGATGGCAGACCTAATAACAAGTTTTCTGAAAGAAAGTCTAGTTCAGGTTATAAAGGCAACTATGTAAAATCAGACAGTTATAAAAAAGCGGATAGCTTGGGTGCTTCTGAAGGCAGTAAAAAGTTTGATAGATTCGAAAGAACGGATAAAGACCAAAAAAGATTTTCTAATAAGTCAACTAACTTTGGAAAAAGCAAAGATTATAGAAAAGACAAATTTGCCGCTGCAGATAGCTTTGTAAAAACCAAAAATGAAAAAGATAAAGAAAGCAAATCTAACAATGCAAGACCCAAGAAAAAGAGCTTTTTTGATTTTTTCAAAAAAGATAAAAAAACATCCAAATAGACAAAAAACAGACCGCCCAAAATAGGCGGTCTTAATATTTTTAATGATTAATTATATCTTATAAGCCCCATAACAGCCAAATCAAAACATAACCTGTTGTTACAGCGGCAAGAGTAAACGGCACACTTATTTTCATAAAATCAAGTGCCTTAACTTCATGACCCTCTTTTCTTAAAATTCCAAGTCCTGTAATATTGGCAGATGCGCCTATCGGAGTAAGGTTGCCTCCAAGAGTTGCTCCGCTTATTAAGCCAAAGTACAGCACCGTTGGATCAACACCCAGATTGGCGGCTATTGCGGCTACGACAGGAAGCATTGTCGCTGTATAAGGTATATTGTCAATAAAGGCAGAAATCAAAACAGATGTCCAGACAATTATTGTATAAATTAAGAAAGTGTTTCCGCCGCCCATCTTTTGAATTATCTTAGCAATTTCATCAATAACTCCTGCTGATTTTAGACCGCCGATTATGATAAAGATACCTGCCAATAACATCAAAGTAAAATAGTCTATTTCTTTGACTGTTTCTTTAAATACTTTCCAGTCTTTTGTTCTTATCATTGTATAGATTATTCCTACAATCATCAAACCTACACAGATAAGCCCATTGGTAATATCTATTTTGTTAGGAATAAAGGATGCAATTATTAATAACACAATCATTGCAAGAAGCAATACTGTAGGGAAATAATCAGTTACTTCAGTCTTTTCATTGAGAGAAATCTTTTGTTTGTCCTTTCTGAAAACATATACTAAAACCAGCATTGAAACCAAAGCGGCAGCTTGTACTACAAAAAACAAGCCCGGACGGCCTTGATACCAAAGGAAATCCATAAAGTTCATATTAGCTTGAGAGCCCAGCATTATAGAAGTGGTATCACCTACAAGTGTAGCCGCACCTTGAAGATTGGATGAAATGGCTATAGCAATTATACTGTTAACAGGTGAGGCATTAAGTTTTTTGGAAATAGTGATAGCTACGGGTGCTACCATAAGCACAGTTGCCACATTGTCAACAAAAGCTGAGATAATGCCTGCAAAGAGCGCAAGAGCAATTATTGCCCAAGATATATTTGGCATTTTTTTGATAATCATATCAGCCATAAGCGAAGGCATCTTTGATGCAATAAACAACGATACGATACCCATTGTTCCGCCTATCATTAATATGACATTCCAATCAATTGCAGTAGGAACTTCTTTAATAGGAATAATTTGAAGTGCAATAAACAAAGACGCCGCCATCAGAGCTATATAAGCACGCCATTTTGGAAAAGCCAACAGGCATACATAAGTAATCAAAAACAGAATCAAAGCTAAAATCATAAATTTCCCCTTTTGTAATGATGAGATTATTATAAAGGATAATCTGAATTAAATAAAGTGAAATCCTAAATTAATTTAGTTTTAAATGAACCTCAAAAGGTGCTTTAATTAAGTTTATATAAATTAAATGGTTTTTCATAATGTTTCTTAAAACTTGTAAATAAATCATCTATCTTTCGCTAAAGCGAAAATCCACACCACTTTAGAAAAAGAAGGCTTTATTTTATATAGACTGTATAAAAATAGACCTCAAAGGCTCCTTTCTCCAAAGGAGCTGGCGGCGTTAGCCGACTGAGGATTAATTTATTACAGTCATAAAATGTGTAATGAAAACGGTATCATTAATAAGAACTACAGGCATTAACTAAAAGTAGTTTAAACTTTTAAAAATTGATTATTATTATCTTATAAATAAAATGGCAAACACAGCGTTAATATGTTTTAAAACCAATCAATGCTTTTGGGCGGCAGCACCTTTGTTTTTTAAACTTTGCTGCAATGCGGCAACTAGATCCATAGCAAGATTAGGCACACCTTCTTTGGCGGCAATAACTTCTTTGCCTCGTATTTTCATATCTATTGCTGATTTTAACTTGGCTTGATACTCATCAGCATAGTCTTGCGGCACAAACTTGGAATCCATGCTGTCAATCAGGGTTTTGGCAAGCTTTAATTCGTTTTCACTGACCTTGACTGATGAATTATAAACAGGCGGTGTACCGATTTCCTCAAAAAAGTACATAGTATTCATAATCATTACATTGTCTTTGATTCGTAGGCTAACCAAGTTTTGTTTATTAGACATAACCGTTCGGGCAATAGCCGCTTTTTTTTGGCTCTGCATTGCGGTTTTCAAAAGCTCAAAAGGTTTATCAGCTCCATCAGGATGTACATAATACGATTTGTCAAAATATATGGGGTCAATTTCTTTAATATCCACAAAAGCCTCTATGGTAATAGACTTATCCTTAGGAGACTTAATTTTTTCAAAGTCCTCATCTTCCATAATCACATATTTGTCAGGCTCATATTCATAACCTTTGACAATGTCTTTGGGACTGACTTCTTCAGTACAGCTTTGGCAAAACTTCTTATACCTAATGCGCTCCTTTGTCTTGCGATGAAGCTGATTAAAGCTGATATCGTTGTTTTTGACGGCAACCTCAAGCTTGATAGGAATATAAACAAGCCCAAAGGTTATCGACGCTTTACTACGTGCCATAAAAAATCCTAAAACCTAATTAAGAACAATAATCAATTTATAAATATTATCCCAAAAATATATAAAAAAATTCTTATACACGGTATGAGTTTGTTCGCATCATATATAATATTAGAATTTTATTGGATAAAGATGGTCAAGGGGACGGGGTATTGACAAGGAAGAAATCGGTATGATAATATAAACATATGTCAAGGAAACCGAGAAAAATCCAAAACGGAAGATATTATCATGTAATGGTGCAGGG
>CALAYY010000069.1 GCA_937895465.1 uncultured Clostridia bacterium
CAAAGCTATAAGCTTTTTTGAACCCCACGTCTAACGTGGGGTTTTCTTATACAAAGAAAGACAGCCTGTTTTCAGGCTGTCTTTATCTATAATCATCTAAATTATTTTTCGTCTTCCAAATTTCTAAATGCCGATGACATCATTAATTTTATGCGGTTAAGCTGATTGACTTCGCTTGCTCCTGGATCATAGTCTATAGCCACAATATTGGCTTTGGGGTTCTGGTGTTTTAATTCTTTGATCATGCCTTTTCCTGTAACATGGTTAGGCAAACATGCAAATGGTTGCATGCACACAATATTATGAACACCGTCATGCATAAGCTCCATCATTTCCGCAGTCAAAAACCAGCCTTCGCCGCTCATAGACCCTAACGAAACAACCTGACTTGCCATTTTTGCTTTTGATTTGATATCAATAGGATAACCAAAACGTGTTTTTTTGAGTTCTTTTACCATAGGCGCACGGATAAAATTAATAATATGAATTAAAAGATCATTTTTTATCTTTGAGCCTAATTTTCCGTCAAGCAGCTTATATCTTATTGTGGCATTTTCAAAACCATAGAGGAAGAAATCCAGCATTTCAGGCATAACCGCTTCACCGCCTTCTTGTTCAATGATTTTGACTATCTGATTGTTTGCGCCTGGATGATATTTTACCAAAATTTCGCCCACAAGACCTACTCGGGGTTTTTTGATGTTATTGACAGGCAGTGCATTAAAATCTCTAATAATATTAATCAGATTTTTTCTAAACTTAAACAGATTAAGAGACTTTAAAGATTTTTTGCACTTTTCTTCCCATTGCTTATGAAGTCTATCAGCACTTCCTTTTTCTTTTTCATAAGGGCGCACAGCATACAGCACTCTCATAAACAAATCGCCATATATCAATGACATTACAAGACGAATGAGCATTTTAAAGGTAATTTTAAAACCGCTGCATTTGTCTATTCCTACCAAGTTGAAAGATATAACAGGAATCTGTCCCATGCCTGCTTCTTTTAAAGCCTTCCTTAACAAAGGTATATAATTGGTGGCTCTGCAGCCTCCGCCTGTTTGCGAGAGCATAACAGCAGTAGTATTGGGGTCATAATTTTGTGTTTGCAAAGTATCAATAATTTGTCCCAAAGTAATTATGGTGGGGTAACAGGCATCGTTGTTGACATATTTTAAGCCCACATTAACAGCATCTGGATCTGATTCAGGTAAAATTTCAAGCTTATATCCGCCTGCTCTTATTGCTTCAGACAACAGGCTAAAATGAATAGGAGACATATTGGGGGCTAATATTGTATGAGTTTTTTTCATTGCCTTAGTAAAGTCTATCTTAGTCTCTCTTTCAGGCGGCAATACTGAACAGATATTTTTTCTTTCTCTCTCGTTTACGGCTGCAATCAGCGACCTTATTCTTATTCTAGCTGCACCCAGATTGTTAACTTCATCAATTTTGAGTACAGTATAAATCTTATTAGCTTCATCCATAAGCTCCATTACTTGATCGGTGGTTACAGCGTCAAGTCCGCATCCAAATGAATTAAGCTGCACAAGTTCAAGATTGTCATTATGTCTTACCACTTCGGCGGCGGCATAAAGACGAGAATGATAAACCCATTGGTCAACTACTCTAAGAGGTCTTGGAGTGTCTTTAATATGACAGATACTGTCTTCAGTAAGGATTGCAAAACCGTATCTGTTAATCATGTCTGCAATACCGTGATTGATTTCGGGGTCAATATGGTAAGGACGCCCTGCAAGCACAATACCTTTTCTGCCCAAACTCTGCAGTTCGCTCAAAACCTGTTCACCCTTTTTTCTTATATCGTCTTTAAAATGCGCCTGTTCTTCATAAGCCGCATCTATTGCTTTGTTAATCTCGGCTTTAGGTATATCAGGAAAAACCTCATTTAATCTGACTTTCAATCTATCAGGATGATTAAGAGGTAAAGAAGGCGATAAAAATGTAATGCCGTTTTTGAGTTCGTCTATATTGTTTTTGAGTACATCAGGATACATACACACAATAGGGCAGTTATAATTATTGTCAGCCAAATGGTCCTCTTTTTGCTCATACGGAATACAAGGATAAAAAATAGTCTTTACTCCGCGTTTTATTAATGACAATATGTGTCCGTGCGCAAGCTTAGCAGGGTAGCAGACAGACTCTGACGGCATTGTTTCAATGCCCATATCATAGATAGCACGGGATGATCGGGGAGATAGTACCACCTCATATCCAAGCCGTGAAAAAAATGTATGCCAAAACGGATAGTTTTCATACATTCCAAGAACTCTGGGAATGCCAATTTTTCCGCGTGTTGTATTATCACGGTTTTTATAATAGCTAAATAATCTCTCGTATTTATATTGATACAAGTTGGGCAACAGTCCGGGCGGCAATTCTTCGCCGGCACCTCTTTCACAACGGTTATTAGTTATAATCCGCTGACCGTCCGAAAATTCTGTTATGGTCAAAAGACATTTATTGCCGCATAATCCGCAATGCTTAGAATTTTTTACAGGGTTAAGATTTTTGATTTCATCAAGAGTTTTTAATGTTGATGCTTGTCCCTTAAAGTTGTTTTGCGCTATTAATGCA
>CALAYY010000070.1 GCA_937895465.1 uncultured Clostridia bacterium
GACGCCTTAGTGAAAAACGCATATTCCCTGCAATTGATCTTGCAAAAAGCAGTACAAGACGTGAAGAACTGCTGTTATCTCAAAAAGAACTTGAAGGTATTTGGTCTATTAGAAAGATTCTGTCAATAGGAGATACACAAGAAGCCACCGAACAACTTATCACTATGATGTCTAAGACTAATAATAACATTGAATTTATAGACAATCTTCAGTTATGGTTAAAGAATATAAGACCGTAAGTTTATTATGAAAAAAACAAAAAAAAAGACTCTCTAAATTAGAGAGTCTTTTTTTTACAAAGCCAAAAAATTGTTATTTTCTGTAACCGCGGTCAGCGTTAAATCTTTGCTTTTTTGCTTTTCTGCATTCAGGGCATCTTGTGGGCTCATTAGTGAAGCCTTTTTCTGCATAGAATTGTTGTTCGCCTTCTGTGAACAAAAACTCTTCATTGCAGTCCCTGCAGATAAGTTTCTTATCGGACATTGTACTACCTCCTGTTAATTTTCCATACGGTCTTTTAAGAGATAGTACGCTTTTTCAAAAACGATTGAATGTTAACCGCGGGACATTGTTTTTAACAAGCGATATTATCTTAAATAGAATCTTACGGACTTAAAATAATTATACCAAAATCAAAGTTACTTCGCAAATACTTTAGGTATGTTTTAGCCTTCATTATCTTGATTTTTTTTGGCTTTTTTGTGATAATATAAACTGCATATCATAAAAAAGACAAGACACAGGGTGACAATACCCAAATTGACCAAAATAAACGGTGTAAGACTATTAACTGCGATATAAATTATAATGCTGATCCAACTGATAAAAGTCAATACAAAGCCAATCATATAATATATGGCATATTTTTTGTAGATACCCATTTCCCCTCATATTAAACGACTTAAAAAGATTTTTATCTTTGGTAAATATATATAGTGTTATACAGTTTAAAACAACACATAAAATATATACTACCAAATTATAAATGTCAATGATTTTTTTGATGTTGTACCAATAAATTATGTGCTTATCATATTATATGTCAAAGATATTGTTTTGGTTTTTTCAAATAGGAATATTTTTCAAAATACAATATCCTTCCAAATTGTCTTTTTCGCTTACAGTCATAATGCTTATTTTTAAAAACTGCATAATATGAAAAGCCAGTATCGCTCCGTATCTTATAACTTTGGCACGTTCTTTGCCTAAGACAGGGTAAGAAGCATGTATTTGATTATCGTCCTTTGTCCACAGCTTTTCGGTTAGGTTATGCAACTCCTCCAGCTGCATTACACTGTTATCCACAATTTCACCGTCATACTCTGTCAGTCCTAAAAGCATTGCTGATAAGCTGGTAAATGTTCCGCCTATTCCTATAAAGCTGTCTGCTTGTATATTACCGTATTCTAAAATTGTCTTTTTGATATATTCTTCTGCACTTTGCCTATCTTTATAAAACAAATCTCTAAGCCTTACCGTACCGATAGGCAGACTTTTACAGTATGATAATCCTGTGTTCTGGTCAGTATTGCCTATACTTATTTCCGTGCTTGCACCACCTATATCTATAACACCAATTAATTGCTTGTTTTGACTGCTTGCCGCACCCAAAAATCCGCACAACGCTTCATCAGTACCTTTTAAAACATCTATTTGAATCCCTGTTTTAGAAAAAACCTTGCGTTTAAAAATATCTGCATTGCCTGCTGTACGCATAGCTTCTGTAGCAAAAATATAGATATTATGTGCACCTGACTTTTTGGCAATATCAATAAAATCATATATAGCTTTTAATGTCCGTTGCATTGCAGCGTCAGACAAAACACTGTATGTGCTAAGTCCTTCAGACAGGCGTGTAACCATAGTGTGTTTTACAGTTTTTTGTCCTGTAAGCATAAGCCTTACAGAATTAGAACCCAAATCAATTATTGCATTCATATAAATTATTTGGGAGTATAAACAATCTCCCCGTCTTCCGTTAACCCCAATTTTTCTCTTGCGTACTTTTCAATACAATCTTCATCAGAACGGCTTGCCAGCTCATTATCAACCTGTTCAGCCTTAAGGCCTAACTCATCTAACTTTTTTCTAAGCTCTTCCTGTCTTGCTTTTAGCCTAAATATTGTAATGACATTGACAGTCAGGGCAATCAGCATTATTACCAGAAGTCCTACAGCGGCAATCGTGATAAGCTGCCGTTTTTTTTCTCGCATGGACATAACGCCCCCTTGACAACACCGAACTATTTTTTTGCCTGTTCGTTATCGTCCTTAAAAAGTCTGCAAAATTGATTATACACCATTTTGCGTAACGTTACAAAATGTTTGCCAAGAACTGCCCTTAACAAAAAAACACCTAATATATAAGAAAAAAGCGAATAAAAGCGAATTTCGCCGTAATTTATCAAAAAAGCACAGATTAAAAGTCCTGCTCCATATATGAGCATTAATAAAAAATCTATAAAAAAATTATATATTGCGTTATGTGAAATTATCTTAAATGTGTATATAAGCTCATACACAAGACTTACGACAATTCCGCCGAACAAAAAAGCCAAAAACACAAGACCCTGTTGGGAGCTTATTGTCATTTGAACAGCCTTTTGAAAAATCCTTTGGCACGAGCCTGATCATATTTGAAACAAACAAATTCGCCTATAATCACAAGTGCGCCTTCATCGGCATTATATTTTTGAATTTTTATTTCTGTTCCGCTGATTTCTAAAAAGCCGCCGCTTGTATCAATTAAGACCAAAACGTCATTTGCACTGATTACTTCTTTTACGCCTGTAATCAACACCTTTTTTCGCCCGTCGCATTGAAGCGAATGAGCCTTGCCTGTAACGACCTGATTATTATCTAAAGGCATAATCCCCACCTATTTATTATATTTATATATCTTTATTATTCTTATAGCTGGGGATATGCTACTTTTATTAATTCTTTTTACGTTTTGAATAATTGTTCTTAGTAATTATAACTACTAAGATTATACCAACTATTATTACCGTCAATATAATAATGGCGTAAGTTTCGCCTTGAGACAAATCTACAAAAAACTTATTGATATACTCTTCTATCTGTGAGAAAATATCATCTTTTTTCTCAATAACCGTGTCATTGTAATAAAGATTATAAACTCCGTTGGCCTTTCTGACTTCAAAGACCAAGTCCGAGCTTGTATCCGTTCTTACTATGTTTTTTTCTAAGAATCCAAAATCTCTTAATCTTTGCAATGTTTCGGTATGAGGATGGTTGTATTTGTTTCCTTCTCCGCAGCTTATCGTAGCATAAACTTGTTCTCTTTTGGACTCTTTGGTAATCAGCTCTATTAACTGGGAAGATGATGAAGTTCTGCTGCCGTGATGACCTAATTTGAACACATCTATATCAAAATTTTGGTCTTTATACTCTTGCACAAACTGTTCTTCTGCATGTTTTTCGGCATCACCGCTTAAGAAAAATTCAAAGCCTTGATATTCTAAGATAAATATATTGCTATAATCATTAACATCGGTATATGAGTAGCTTAGAGGTGAATAAAAAGTGATTGAATAGTTTTGCCCTGTAATATCCTGACTTTGTTTGCCTTGCGGTCTTTGATTAATTCTGCCGTCGCTTACTATTACCTTGGGAGTATGTTGAACGCCGTCTATTTCAAAAGGCTGATATGCCTGTTCGATAAATTCTTTATAAACTATTGTGTTTTTATCATTGACCTCAATGCTTGCTCCCTCATCGTTCCATAATTTTATATTATCGTCTGTTATTGCGTTGTCCTGTGTAATAGCTAAAACAGGGTCAGTAAAACTTTCTCTTGAGGCAATAACATTGGGGCGGTAAACAGTCATTGCGGGATAGGCTTGCAAAACTTCGTCCATACATCCCAAATGGTCAGAATCTGTATGCGTTACTATGGCATAATCAAAAAAGTCCAAATCAGAAAAGTTAGCCTCAATATAGCTTAAGATTTTTTGTTCCGTTTGGGAGTTTTTATCTCCAGCATCTACTATCATGTCTTTTCCGTCAGGAAGCTGTATGATAATGCAGTCTCCCTGTCCTACATCGACAAAATGCACTTCTAAGCTGAGTTCTTGAGCATATATCCTAGTTTGAAAAACTCCTGTCAATGCAGAAGTTATCAAAACAGCTATACACAACAAACTGCAAAAAACCTTCTTAAAATATAGATTTCTTCTCATATCTACCTCTAAAAATTCTTTTAATACATAATATCATATTTGATAATATTAATATAATAATAAATATATTTTGAAAGTAATAAATCAGTGCTAAAATAAAACAATTGCTAAAGATATAATTTTTGCCATTTATAAAACCAAGTATTAAGCCATATACTAAGTTAAATGACGATGCCTTTTTTCTTTAGAAAAAATAAAAAACGCACTCTTGGGCTTGCTCTGGGGGGAGGCGCAACCAAAGGCTTTGCACATATCGGTGCCATTAAGGCTTTTGAAGAGCATGATATCAAATTTGATTATGTTGCAGGCACAAGCGCAGGTGCTATTGCAGGTGCATTGTACTGTGCCGGAGCAACAAGTCAGGATTTGATTAATGTTGCTCATGCCTTAGACCCAAAATCACTTAGACATGCCTTGTCTTTGCCGCCTATTGATACTGTAAAGCTTGAAAATATCTTAAGAACGCATATAGGCGATATAACTTTTGATAATCTCAAAATCCCTTTTATTGCGGTAGCTGTGGACTTAAAAGAAGGGGCGCAAGTATATTTAAAATCAGGCAATGTAGCAAAAGCTGTAAGCGCAAGCTGTGCTATTCCCTTTTTTTTCCGACCTGTAATAATAGACAATATGCATCTTGTTGACGGCGGACTTCTTAACACTGTGCCCAGTGAAGTTCCAAAGGTTATGGGTGCAGACAAGGTTGTTGCTGTTGATGTTAACAGTGCCCGAGGATACGGTACTGACAGCTTGCGTATTTTGGAGATAATAGGAGCTACTATAAGAATAATGGGCTCAGTCAATGCAATGATGGGCAAGGCTCATGCAGATATTCTTATAGAACCCAACCTAAAAGAATTTAAAGCGACAAGCAAAGACGGCTATGAACGCATGATTGAAAGGGGATATCAGGCGGCAAAAGCGTCAATAAAGCAAATACAAAATATCTAATATATATTTTATATGTTTATTTCTTAATAATCTTTTTTTCGCAATATCATCTTTATTACAACTGTATTAATCTATATTGATTTACTTATCAAAAAAAATAAGTTAGAATTAATCATATTGTTAAGGAGAGGTGATTTTACTTATGACAACCAATACTCCGATTCTAAAATTAAATATCGGCAGAACTTTTCTAATTGGGCTTGCTTTTATGGCAATATGTCTTTTTTGGGAAATATATGATTCTGTAATGCCGCTATTTTTACGAAATTTTAAAATGTTTGACAACAATAAGACTTTGGTGGGGATAATAATGGCTTTGGATAATGTGCTTGCACTTGTCCTTCTTCCCTTTATGGGCAAACTATCCGATGACTTTCCCAAATATACTGCAAAACACCCCAAACTACATAAGCTAGGTAAAAGAATGCCTTTTATAATTGTAGGTACTGTGCTTGCAGTAATTGCTTTGATGTTTTTAACATTGGGGCATGAAACTCAAAATCTTATTTTAATGCTTACTGCAACCTCTTTTTTATTGGTGTTTATGTCGCTGTACCGTTCGCCTGCTGTTGCTTTTATGCCGGATATTACACCTAAACCTTTAAGAAGCAAGGCAAACGCCATTATCAATATAATGGGCGTTGTAGGCGGAGTAACCGCTATGGTGCTGACTTATATCTTTTTAAAAACCCGTACAGTTCCTGTTAACGGCGAAGATGTCAAATATATACAATACGGGCTTAGCAATTGGTTGCTTATGATTAGTGTAGCTGTTCTTATGATATTAGCTATGGTAGTGATGATAGTCAAGGTAAAAGAAAATAAGTTTATTGAAGAAAAACAAAAACTTCTTGATGAGGCTGGCATAGTAGAAGATGAGCAGGATTTGGATGAAAAGCAGCAGCAAGAGATAGCCAAAAAGGAAGGAGGACGGTTTAAAAAACTTGGGCTTACCAAGGCACAGCTTATAAGTCTTATGTTCCTTTTGGGAGCAGCGTTTTTATGGTTTATGGCATATAACGGGCTCAAGACCTTTTATTCTACATTCTATCTAGAATACCTTAATCAAAAGAATTTTCAATTACCTATGATAATAGGTCAGGCGGCAGGCTTTGCTGCATTTGTGCCGGCGGGATTGTTAGGCTCACGCTTGGGCAGAAAGAAAACAGTAATGCTGGGAATATTTGTTTGTATCCTTGGTCTTTTGATTGCATGCACTATGGTGTTTACAGTTTCTAAGGAGAACATCCCTCTTATTAATATTTTGATGATTGTTGTATTTATATTTGTGGGTGCTGGCTGGGCAACAATTAATGTGCATTCTTATGTTATGAGTGTGGAAATGGCAAACAAACATAATACAGGAGCTTTTACAGGTTTATATTACAGCTTTACTATGACTGCACAGATTTTGACTCCTATCGTAGTTGGAGCAATTATAGATGCCAGCAGTATCAAATTTATGTTTCCTTATGCCACTATATTGATGGCGGCGGCTTTATTAGTTATGGGATTTGTAAAGCATGGCAATGCAAGAACAATAGCCAAAAAAGGTATAGAAGCTTTGGCAGGAGAAGAAGATTAATAATTAATAACGATATTAAAAAGGGCTTATATATAAGCCCTTTTTTTTATATAATAAATGCTGATGCTATCATTACGCTTTTTTTAGCTGTAATAAAAGTAAAAAGCTTTTTAACTTACGGCTTGTTTTCGCAAGCTACAACAAGCCTTTAAGGTTAAACTCTGCTTTTGACTTTGAAAACTTTTTGCCCCCTTTTATTCTTGCGACGGGTGACGAGGTAGGCAAATTTGCAAGTCACCGTCTTTTTGATATTGTGGGGCAAAAAGAGCCTAACTTTTAGCCCTTGATTTTTCTTTGCTCTGGGTTCAAAGGTAGGCTATTTTGCTGTACTGCTTTTTAAAAGATTATACTTTTGAGTGCTTAATTTTTGGATTATCTTCAAAAACACACTTTAAGAAAACGGTGTCATCTTCTGTCATACCTAATTCAAGGTGTTGTCTTTCAAGATAATCAAGTTCTAAAATTGTCTTTAAAGTTGTCTTAAATTCTTCACTGATTTTTCCGTCAAATTCTTTAACAAAAAATTCATATAGTTGGTCTCTTTTAACTTCAACTTTTTCAATTTTTCTCAATGTTTTATCCCTCCTTTATTTTTCTATTGGCTCAATATTCATATAACGGTTTTGAATTCTACCGCCAAAATTTTGGGTTTGAACTTCAAAAGATACCGTTTGCGGTTTTAATTCTTTGAGTGTCTGCTCTGTTTGAATAACGGTTATAAATTCACACTCCGAATATAGACCGCTAGGCTTATCCATTGCCCCATTAAGCACATAATAAATATGCCTATCTTCATTGTTTTTCTTATAGGTTTTATAGCCTATAAGCTTTCCTTGCCCTAAGTAATTCATAAAAAATACTCCTTTTATTTAATTTTTTACCGTATCAGACTACCTTTTCTAATTCGTTAATGCCGTTTTCGGTCAATTCAAAGGTTTGATTTAATAAAACATCGTCTATTACATTAAATAGAAAAACAAAAAAATCTAACTTTTCATCAATAGTCATATTTGCTGTTTTTTTGTTTACTGATTGCATTAGCAATTCAAAATTTGTCATATATGTACCCCCTTTCCCCGTAAGCCGTTAGGTCAGCAATATAGAAAAAATCCCTTATTACCGCTACATAACAAGGGATTTAGCCTATAAATACACTTAGGAATATGCCTAAGAAATCAACTTATTAGCAACTAGATTATGTAGCGATAATCTTTGTTGGCTAGACATTTTGTCTAGCCAACAACATATTACTACACATTTTATCTAGCGTCAAGCGTTTCTAGACAAATTATCTAGAAGATTTTATAAGACAAACTGTCTAGTCTTTGATATAATTTATTAAAGGTATGGTTATGGATGAATTTAAAGAAAAATTAAAAATTGCAAGAAAAGCGGCAAAACTTACTCAAAAAAATATTGCTGAAACTTTAGGCATTGTTGAAAGTGCATACGCCAATTGGGAACAGGGCAGAACACAACCCAATATTGAAAATATAAGAAAATTGAGCGAAATATTAAAAGTTGATTTAAACTTTCTTTTAAATAAACCAGACTATCCAGAAATTAAAAAAGCTAATTTCCCTTATGATATGTCCGCTTGGTTTAATGAAAAAATACATAGTGCGATGAAAAATTTAAGTCATCATATTGACTCCATTAAACAATCAAAAAGCCAAAAATTAAAGGAAGAATTGCTAGAAGATAATGGTTATTTAAGCGAAACAGTTTATTATTTGTTAAAGCTTTTGATTAACATTGGCGGAGTTAAAAATAATGACGATTTTGATTATAAAATCATTGTAAATAATGGGTATGACGGATATTTACAATTAATGGATAAATATAATATATCTCAAAACGACTTAAACAAATTATTTGTAAGAGATAAAAATCAATAAAAAATAACTGTTAACCGAAATGTCGTAGGTTCAAATCCTACCTGAGGAGCCATTATAGCCCTAAATCGTAAGGTTTGGGGCTTTTTTATATGTTTTAATGGTAAAATAAGCCATTTTTACTGGCTTTTCTTGTTCTTTTTAACAATTCTTTGAGTGACCTATTTTGTGTTTTTAACACCCCTCAACCGAATGTCATATTTTAGGGTCAAATTTCTTTATTTCTTCAAATTCAAAAGCGGTTAAAATATGAAAATAAATATTTGCTGTTGTGCTTGCTTGTGCATAACCTAACCACCGTTGCACAGTATTTATGCTAATCTTGTTTTCTAAGCACCTTGTGGCGAATGTATGCCGTAAATCGTGTATTCTGAAAGTTAAATTATATTTTCTTTTTAACCGCACAAAATTACAATGAACTAAATTATCAGTATATGGAAATATGTATTCATCAATTTTTGGGATATCTGCTAATAGCTTTTCAAGTTGTGGAAATAGCGGAATAAATCTAACTGCATTTTCTGTCTTTGTACCGCTAATATGTACTTGCTTAATTTTATAATCGACATCAGACCATTTAACCGCCAATGCTTCACTCTTTCTGCAACCTGTAAGCAAATAGAATAAATAAAGCTGTTTTAATTATTGTCTTGGATTATCTCTATAAAATGCTTTTGCTCATCAATGGTTAAGGCTCTGCCGGTTTTTCGCTTGTGCTTTATATTGTCCGTTTTACTCATTATGTCATTGGGCATTAAATCAAGCTTGTATGCTTGTCTTAGAGCCGCTCCGAGTGTGTCATAAGTGTATTTTCGCATTCTTGTGCTTTCTATTTGGTTTAATGCTTTTTGGATCTCAAATGCTGTAAACTCATTAAGCAGCTTGTTAGGCAAATTCCCTTTGATGTGCTTATTAATACAAATTCTTAATTGCAATAGGCTGTTTGGCTTTAACTCATTTTCTTTATATGTGTGATACCATTCTTTGAGCCAATCATAAAGAGTATATTTGCATGGCTGTAATTGAGCCGTTGACATATTAGACAAAAGCAAATTTAATTTGCTGTTAAGTTCTGTTATTTGATTTTCTAATTGTTTTATTTCGCTCATTGTACCGCCCCTATATCACGGCTTAATACTGTGTATTCTTTTTTTAAATCTTGATAGTCAATATTAAATGTGTCTAAATCTATGCTGTCAAAAATATTAATCTCTTTATTGCAAGGCACTTGAAACTTTTCTACGATCGGCCGAATAATATTTTGGCTTGTGTAATATCTTTTTTTGCCGTAAAATCTTGGGTCAATTTTGCCTTTAGTAAGATACTTTGATAGATAATATTTGACTGCGTTTTTGTCTAATACTTCCGTTGCCGTACTCCAACCTAAAGCCCACTTTGATATATTAAAAATCTTTTGACCTTTACACCTTCCGCTTTTTACAGTCTTTCCGCTGTCAATAAGTCCTAGTTCTTCAGCTGTAATTTGACCTAGCAACAGATGATAATGCAAGCCACCTTTTTTGTGATATTCTTCAACTGCTACATAAGTCATATTTGAAAAATTCCGCCGAACTGTATTTGCCCAATATCTAAATGCTTTGCGTGTTTGGGTATCGTCTAATCTGTCTATTTTGTTTTTGTCGAATGTTAAAGTGACAAAGAAAACAAAGTCATTACATTTCAAAATATCCATTAATTGATTTTTACTTCTATTCATCGACCTTATTGCATTTTCTAACTTTGGTGCGTATTTTCTATCAAACTTCTTTTTCAATTCTTTTTCTTTTTCTAGGCTATCAAATGACAACTGTCCAGCCTTTTTTATATCTTTAAAATCTATTTCTTTTTCAATTTTTTTTATACGCTTTGCCTTTTTAATTTTGTCTATATTTGGTCTAAACCCATTTTTTATTATTAATTTTTCTGTATTGTCTGTATATGTTTTCTTGGTCACAAAGCTAACTTTGTTAACCAATTTAAACCCCTTTTATGTCTTTTTTCTTAGATGTGTCCTTAATGTCAAGTAGGGAGCGGACACCGCAAGCACGGCGCGCCGTGGTCGCGCGCTACGCTTACCGCAACACCCAACGGCGCGCGCCTATGCTTTTTTTGCTTTTGTGCATGTACAGCTGTACAACCTTGTACTTTTGTAAATTAATCCTCAGTCGCTGGCGCGACTGCTCATGAAAAAAAGGAGCCTTTAAATTTATTAAGTAGATTTTTGATCTGCTTTACATTTTCGACAAAGTTAGAAAATATTCTTCCTTCAAATCAATATATTTTTTTATCCGCTTATTGACTTCGTCAGACGGGCTTTCTATTAATTCCCTATGTGCTTGGTCCACTCTTTTTTTTAAACTGTTCAAATCATTTTGGGGCATTTTTTTGTTCTTCCATTCATATTTTTCTTAATATAGTTATTTGAAAAAAACTTAGTTTTATTCTATTTTTCGCAAAACACGCATTTTAAGGCTTATTATGTCAAATAAAGTCTTTGGCTAGTAAAATCCTTTTACGGCTAATTGCCCTAATTAAAGCCGTATTTTAATGTATCAAATTCTTGCGCCGCAAAAATTGCTTTTCTATTGTGATGGATTGTGGTATAATTAATATATTATTCTTTAAAAATTGGAGCGTTATATTATGGCTGATATTGATCATATTGATAAAAAAAATACCAAAGTAACCGAATCATACGATGAATCTAGAATTCAGGTCTTAGAGGGACTTGACCCTGTACGAAAGCGTCCAGGTATGTATATCGGCTCAACTGATGAGCATGGACTTCATCATCTTGTGGTTGAAATTGTGGATAACAGCGTGGACGAAGCTTTGGCTGGATACTGCAGTAAGATAGTTGTTGACATCAATAAAGACGGCTCATGTTCAGTATCCGATAACGGCAGGGGTATTCCTACGGGTATTCACAAGACCGAAAAGGTATCGGCTGTTGAACTTGTTTTAACTAAGTTACACGCGGGCGGCAAGTTTGGAAACGGCGGTTATAAAGTAAGCGGAGGACTTCATGGCGTAGGTCTTTCTGTAGTTAACGCACTAAGCGAATGGCTAGTAGTTGAAGTTCATCAGAACGGCAAAAAATATCTGCAAAACTATAACCGAGGTGTTCCTCAAAGAGCATTGCAGGAAGTCGGCAAGGCAGACGACACAGGCACTAAAATCCTTTTTATGCCTGACGGTGATATATTTGAAACGACTGTATTTGTCTATGATACATTAAGAACAAGATTAAGAGAAGTTGCTTATCTCAATAAGGGACTTACTATTGTGCTAAATGACCAAAGGCCAGGCATGGAACGCAATGACACCTTTTTGTTTGAAGGCGGTATTGTTGACTTTTTGAATTATCTCAACCGTTCCAAAGAAACATTGTTTGACAAGCCTCTATATATGGATTTTCAATACGATGAGGGCGAAGTTGAAATAACAATGCAATATAACGACAGCTATAACGAAATGGTTTATACCTATGCCAACAACATCAACACCGAAGAAGGCGGCACTCATCTAATAGGCTTTAGAAATGCACTTACCAAAATCATTAATGACAGCGGCAAGAAGCTAGGCATATTAAAAGACGATGACAAATTAAGCGGCGAAGATGTAAGAGAAGGTATTTGCGCAATTATAAGTGTCAAGCTGCTTGACCCTCAGTTTGAAGGTCAGACCAAAACCAAACTTGGAAATTCTGAGATTAGGGGTGTGGTAGAACGTGCTATGGCAGACGGCTTGGGAACATACTTAGAAGAAAATCCCAAAGATGCCAAAGAGCTTGTACTAAAATGTCTTACGGCACAGCGGGCAAGAGAAGCCGCACGTTCAGCAAGAGACTTGACACGAAGAAAATCAATCTTAGAATCCACAACTTTGCCCGGAAAGCTTGCGGACTGTTCTGAAACAGACCCTGCTTTGTGTGAAATATATATAGTCGAGGGCGACAGTGCGGGCGGTACGGCAAAACAAGGCAGAGACAGAAGATTTCAAGCTATCCTGCCGCTTAGAGGTAAAATTCTCAATGTGGAAAAAGCAAGAATTGACAAGGTTTTGGAAAACGCTGAAATTAAAAATATGATTACCGCTTTTGGAAGCGGTGTTTCGGAAGAATTTGATACAACCAAATTAAGATATAACCGCATTATCTGTATGACTGATGCCGACGTTGATGGAAGCCATATCAGGATATTGCTTTTGACTTTCTTTTTCAGATATATGCGGCCTTTAATCGAAAAGGGGCATGTATATATAGCGCAGCCTCCGCTTTATAAGGTAAGCAGAAGCGGTAAGGATGCTTATTGTTATTCGGATAAAGAACTTGAAGATGTACTCAATCAGATGGGCAGAAAGAATGCGGTAATTCAAAGATATAAGGGCTTGGGAGAAATGGATGCCGAACAGCTTTGGTATACTACAATGAATCCTGAAACTAGGACTATGCTTCAGGTTTCTATGGAAGATGCCTTTGAAGCTGACGAGATGTTTACTATTTTGATGGGTGAAGTGCCTGAGCTTAGGCGTAAGTTTATAGAAGAGAACGCAAAACTCGTCAAAGAACTGGATATATAATTTAGATAAGGCAAGGTAAAAAAAATATAATGGCTAAGAAAAAAAGTAATGTAAGTGGTCTTGATAAAGAGGAATTTTCCAAAGTCCTCCAAAAGAGCAATGTTGTAAAAATTCAGATCAATGACGAACTCAAAAAATCGTTTATTGCTTATGCTATGGCGGTAAACGTAAGCCGTGCTATCCCTGATGTAAGAGACGGGTTAAAGCCCGTTCAGCGAAGGATTATGTACGCTATGAATGAGTTGGGTCTTGAAAACTCCAAACCGCACAGAAAATGCGCCCGTATCGTGGGTGATGTTTTGGGTAAATATCATCCTCACGGCGATACTGCGGTGTATTTTGCATTAGTAAGACTGGCTCAGGATTTTACTATGAGAGCGCCGCTAGTTGATGGACACGGCAACTTTGGGTCAGTTGACGGCGATCCCCCTGCAGCACAGAGATATACCGAGGCAAGACTTGCCAAAATAAGCGGAGAGCTTTTAAAAGATATAGACAAAGAAACGGTTGATTTTTATCCTAACTTTGACGACACGCTCGAACAGCCGACAGTTTTGCCTGCAAGGTTTCCCAATCTTTTGGTAAACGGTTCGGACGGTATAGCGGTGGGTATGGCTACCAATATACCTCCTCACAATCTCAATGAGGTTATTGACGGTGTCATAGAATTAATAGACAATCCTGATATCACTGTAGATGAATTGATTTCTATAATTCCTGGTCCTGACTATCCTACAGGCGGCGTAATGATGGGCAGAGCAAATGTCCGTCATGCATACAGAACAGGACGAGGCGGTGTAACAGTAAGAGCAAAGTGTGAGATAGAAGAATATGCACCTA
Organism: uncultured Clostridia bacterium; assembly: GCA_937895465.1. Classification (GTDB taxonomy): domain Bacteria; phylum Bacillota; class Clostridia; order Christensenellales; family DUVY01; genus DUVY01. The sequence goes on from CALAYY010000070.1 coordinate 14,054, forward strand.
CAAAAGACGGCGTTACTACCAAAACACGTATTATAGTTACCGAACTGCCCCACCAAGTCAACAAATCTGAACTTATTGAAAAAATAGCCAATCTTGTCAAAGACAAGCGGATTGAAGGCATTTCTGATATAAAGGATGAGTCAGACAGGCAGGGAATGCGTCTTGTAATAGACGTAAGAAAAGATGCTCAGCCCAATGTTGTATTAAATATGCTGTATAAGCACACTAATCTTCAGGTTTCGGGCGGAATAACTTTGCTTTCGCTTGTCAACGGCGAGCCTAAGATTCTCAACCTAAAAGAAATGCTTTATTATTATTTGGAGCATCAGCGTGAAGTTGTTACAAGAAGAACAACTTATGACCTTCACAAGGCAGAAGAACGCTATCATATAGTAGAAGGACTTGTCAAGGCACTTGCCAATATTGACGAGGTCGTTAAGATTATAAAGCAAAGCCGTGATAAGTTTGAAGCTTCAGAAAAACTGATGTCCACCTTTATCTTATCGGATAAACAAGCTAATGCCATCTTAGAGATGAGATTACAACGACTGACTTCTTTGGAAGTGGAAAAGCTTAGAGAAGAAATGCAACAGTTAACTGACCTTATCAATGAGTTAAAGAGTATTTTAAATTCTAAAGAAAAAATTGAAAACATAATAAAGACAGAGCTGCTTCAGGTCAAAGAAACTTACGGCAATGAAAGAAGAACTGAAATATCCTTTGATTACGGCGAAATAGACATAGCCGATATGATAGAAAAAGAAGATGTGCTTATTTCTATGACGCATTTTGGATATATCAAGCGTTTGCCTGTAACAGAATACAAATCTCAAAGACGAGGCGGAAGGGGCGTTACCGCACACAAACCCAAAGAAGAAGACTTTGTAGAAAATATGTTTATAACAAGCACGCACTCGGACTTGCTGTTCTTTAGCAATAAAGGAAAAGTTTACAGCATAAAGGGCTATGAAGTGCCCGAAGCTCAAAGAACGGCAAGAGGCAGAGCAATAGTCAATCTTCTTGAGCTCACTGAAGGCGAAAAGATTACAACAGTCATACCGCTTGAAGAGGATATGACCAAAGGGTATCTGATAATGGCAACCAAAAACGGACTTATCAAAAAGACCGCTTTGGAGGAGTTTGCAAGAATACGAAAGGTAGGAAAAATTGCCATAAGTCTTGTAGATGATGACGATCTTATAAGCGTTCAACTATCCAACGGCAGAGAGGAGATACTGGTTGCGTCCGCAATGGGAAAATGTATCCGCTTTAGCGAAGAAGATGTAAGGGCTATGGGCAGAGATACTCAAGGCGTCAAGAGTATGTCATTAGAAGACGGCGACCATGTAGTAGATATGACTGTTCTAAAATCAGGACATGAACTTATAACTATTTCTCAACATGGATACGGAAAGCGTACAGAGATTGAGGAGTACAGACTGCAGTCCCGTGCAGGCAAAGGTATCAAAGCAGGTGTGTTTAATAAGAAGACTGGAAAGCTAGTCAATCTAAAGCAAATTTTGCCTGACGATGATATAATGATTATTTCTGACAACGGAACAATCATCCGTATGAACTGTCAGGATGTCTCCAAAATAGGCAGGGATACACAGGGTGTAAGGCTTATGAAAATGGATAAAGAAAATCAAGTTGTTTGTGTTGCTGTAACTAGTTCAGAAGCAGATGAAATTGACGATACAGACGCAGAATAATAATTAACAGATAACAAAAAAACGAGCTTAAAAACTTAAGCTCGTTTTTTTATTTGGTTGTTTAGCCCTGAGTATAAGTCTGTCCTTCTTTGTCTCCAGGGGGGAATCTGTTTCCCTTTTCCATAGTTACAAATGCGCCAGTGCCCTGACCGTTTGAATCCATCAATTCATATTCGCCGGATGCAGGACAATTTTCTCCTGGCTTATAGCTTTGTTTTTGATTAGGCATTTTAATCCTCCTATAAATTTTAAAATTTAAGGGTTTGTCCTTAATTTCAATACTTAGTATTATCAATAAGAGAAAAAATATTTATAAAGATTGATTTTTGGAAAAAATTAATCAAAGCCATTATAAAAAACCTTTATTCAACACAGATTGACATAAGATTTATTAAAAGCTATACTTAATTTTGTTAAAATTTGGTTAAGGGTATAAGGCATGAACTATAAAAAATTAATATCTCAACTCGTGTGTGAAAATTTGGAAAATATCCAAACAGAGGAAATTCAAAGTTATCTCAATATTCCGCCTGAGCCTAGTT
>CALAYY010000071.1 GCA_937895465.1 uncultured Clostridia bacterium
GTAAAAGAGTGGGCAGAAAAAGGGCTTATAGATAAAGATATAGCGCATAATCTTGGAATATCCTATTCAACATTCAACAAATGGAAATCTGAACATACGGAAATGAGAGAAGCCTTAAAAATAGGTAAGGAAATAGCGGACGAGATAGTTGAAAACAAGTTATATCAGAGAGCAATAGGATATAACTATGAGGAAACATCAACAGAGAAAGACGGCGACAGAGTAAAGACAAAAAAGACTATAAAAGAAATGCCTCCAGATGTAACAGCGCAGATATTTTGGTTAAAGAATAGATTACCTGCAAAATGGCGCGATAAGCAAGAGATAGACAATAATGTAACAATAGGGTTGACTGATAAAGACAGAGAACTAATAGATAAGTTTGTGAAGCGAACAAATGGAAAAGATTGATTATGCATTAGAAGCACAGAAGATAAGACAAGCCGAATATGACTATTGCAAGACTGATATAGTCTATTGGATTAATAACTACTGTCCAATAGAGGATAAAGATGCACCAGAAGTCATTATACCTATGCGGTTATGGACGGCACAGGAAGAGTTAGTTAAGGACTATACCACACACCGATTGAACATAACACTTAAGGCAAGACAGCTGGGCATAACTTGGTTAGCGTTGTATGTGTGCATGCATGACCTAATATTCAATCAAGGTCATACGGTAATAGCGTTGTCAAGAACAGATACCGAAGCGCAGGAACTTGTAAGGCGAGCAAAGGTCATACTAGCCTATCAGCCAGCGATACTGCAAGGCGGTGGGATAGCTTATGACGGTAACACGCAAGAGGTCAGAATAAGGCAGGGAGAGAGTATAAGTGTGTTTCAATCGTTCCCGAGTTCCGAGAACTCAGGGCGAAGCTTCACGGCGAACATAGTATTACTAGATGAATGGGCGTTTCAACAATGGGCAAGAGAGATTTGGACGGCTATATATCCGACTGTTAACAGACCAACAGGCGGACGAGTTATAGGACTAAGCACGATAAAAAAAGGCACATTATTTGAGGAGTTATATACAAACGATAATAACTTTCATAAGACCTTTTTAGGAGTGTTTACAGACCCTAGACGGACACAGGAATGGTATGAGGCAACAGCTAAGGACATGGGAGAATTAGTCAAGCAAGAGTATCCTAGAACAGCACAAGAGGCACTAGAGAATATAGGCGGAAGATTTTATCCAGAGTTTTCAGAGGCGGTACATATAATACCGCCTTTTTCAATACCTGAATGGTGGAGCAGATATATAGCACTAGACTATGGATTGGATAAACTAGCAGCAGGATTTTTCGTTCAGGACGGAAATGGACACCATTATCAGATCGCCGAGATACACAAAGGCGGATTAGTAGTTAGTGACGCCGCAGGGGAAATAAACCGAATGAAACAACGGCTAGATTGGGACAAAGGAATGTATGTGCAGATATTAGCACCGAGAGACCTATGGAACAGGAACGCACAGACAGGGCGGAGTGCTGCCGATATGTTCGCTGATGAAGGGTTATACCTTACCGAGACAAGCAACGACTTTGAAAACGGTTGTTTGGCGGTAAAGGAGTTGATTAAGCCTTATGCAGATGAGAACGGCAGAGTGACGGCAAAGCTATTAACTTTTAATACTTGCCCTGTGACTATACGATATACGATAAACATCTTGACGGACGAAAAGAAGCCTAATAGATATGCAGTAGAGCCGCACGAACTAAGCCACATCAACGATATGAGGCGGTATTATTGTGTTGCCTGGACACACGGCGCTAAAGAGCCTAAGGAAGAAAACAAATCATTAATAGATAGTTTTAACATAAAAACACAAACAGGGAGAGACACACTGTGGAGATAGCGATATTAACACTTTTGATATTCAACACATTAACAGACCTTGCGATAGCAGGGTTTTTTATATTCAAGAGAAAGAGCAAAACCATAACAGCCGTTGAAAAAAAAGACGCTGAAACGATGAAAAAATGGTTAGTGGCAAGAGGAGACCCAAATGACAAAATATAGTGATTTTGAGATAACGCAATTAACCAAACTTGTAACCAACGGCGAAAGCTATATATCAACATTAGGACTAACAGAGGATATCCCTGTATATGTGGACTTTGTGGAAGGGCGACAATGGGCAAGAAAATCAGCACCAGGAACAGAATGGTTGCCTAGATTTGTATTGAACATAACAAAGATGATAGTCCGCAATAAGAAATCAGGAATATTGAGCAGCCCTGTTAAGTTGTTATTCAAAGGCGAGAGAGAAGACGACAAAGTACAGCTGTTCAATGATTTTGTCGAGTATATCCAAAAAGAAATGAGACAGGAAGACCTTGACGATAAAGCCGTATGGGACGGTGTAGTTAAAGGCACAGGAGTTTGGTATTACTATTGGGACGAGAACGCAAAGGGTTTAGACAGTTCATATACAGGCGGAGTAAGAGGACAGAACATTGATGTATTGAACTTGTTTGTGGCTAATCCTCAAATCAAGGATATTCAAAAACAAGAATGGGTGATTATCAAGTCAAGAGAAAGGGAAGAAGCAATTAAACAGATTGCTAATAATCCCGAAGAGATACAAGAGAATGATGATGACAAAAGCTACTACACTAATAAATTAGAACAAGACGATAGCAAGCTAGTAACAGTCTATACGATGTTTTTTAGAGAAAACGGAGAGGTATATGTTGTACAGTTTACAGATAAAACGATAATTGACAAAGCAAGACCTTTGACACCAGAGATAGAAGGAGAATCAAAAACAGAAAGAACAAAGACATTTAAGTTCACCCGATATCCCATTGTTGTTTGGGATTATGAAACAAGAGAGAACAGCTGTTATGGAAGAGGCGAGGTTGAAGATGTAATACCCGCACAAAAAGAGATTAATTTTACTTATTCAATGATGTTAAAGAACATCCAAGACAACGCATGGAATAAGTGGTTAGTTAAGAGTGCCAATAGAGATGTAGAAATAACGAACACGCCGGGTGAGGTATTAAAAGACCAATATCAAGGCAACGCAGACGGGATTAAGCCTGTTCAAACACAGATGTTCTCATCGTTTCCAGCTACTTTGATAGCGGACATCTTAGAAAAAGTCCGTACAGTAACAGGCAGTACCGAAGTAATGAGCGGAGAGATACCGAGTGCCAATATGTCTGGAACAGCAATAGCACAGTTACAATCGGCGGCTGAACGACCCATTGAAGACATACGAAAACGGTTTTGGAGAGCCAAAGAAGAACAAGGCAGAGTGCTTGAACAGTTTTTCAGAGTTTTCTATGTAGGAGAAATGGCAAAACCATTTTACAGGACAGTTGAAGCAGGCGGGCAGAAGATAAGAGAACTTGCAGACTTTGACGGTCAAAATTATGTCGATGTTGATTTTGATGTTGTAGTTGAGGCAGGAGCAGGCACGAAGTGGAGCGAGATAAGTATAATCCAATCCCTTGAATCAATGCTTGCTAAGGGTGTCATAAGCGTTGAGAGTTTTATACAAGCATACCCCAATAGCATAATGCCGAACAAGAAAGAACTATTAGATGCCGTATCGTTGAACAAACAAGGCTTAGAAGCACAGTTGCAGCAAGCGTTACAACAGTTAGAACAGCAGAAAGAAGCGATTGCCGGAGTTAAGGCACTACTTGACGAGAGGCAACAACTAAAAGAAAAGCTTGCAGTACTATCAGGGGCATACTTAGAAGCAGTTAATCAAAACAACGCAACCAATAAAGCATTACAGGAAGCCATAGTCGATGCACAGACAATGGCGCAGATGTTAGGAGGTCAAAATGAAATGTCAAAAATGCAAGATTGAAATGGCATACAAGCGAATGGAAGGTAACGACAAGATATATATATGTCGGAATGCACCAATAGGGCGTGAAAGATGCCCGAACTTCAATAAAGAGATGAGAGTTAAGACAGGTAAATAGCCTGTCTTTTTTAATACGCAGGAATAGCGGGGTTTCTTATGGAGCCTGAAAATCCAAAATTTATATCGCATGGAATAGCGGGGCGTACAGGCGCACGAAAATCCAAAGGAGCCAATAATGGACGAGAAAGAAAAGGACATCGTCGTTGAAGAAGAAATTGAAGATGATGTTCAGGTAGAGGTAGAGCTATCAGAAACGGAAGAGATTGCAGAGGATAGCGGCAAAGAAGAAGTGCAACCCGAAGAGGGCAATGAAGAAACGGATGCGGAGTTTACAGACGGAAAACCGAAACAGGCAAAGTCGGTTAACAAAAATCAGGCATGGGAAAGGCGAGTAACAGAAGCTTACGAAAAGGGCAAAAAGGAAACAGAAGAGAAATCTAAGATGACTGCATTAATCGGGCTAGAAAACCATTTTACAGGCGAGGAAATCACAGACGAGGCGGACGCGCAAGTTTATAGGGATATGCTTGCTATGAAAAAAGACGGGCTTGACCCTGTTTCGGATTATGCCAATTGGCAAAAAAAGAAATATCGTGAGCAAAAAGCGGAAGTTGAAGCAAAAGGTGCAGAGCAAAAGAAACAGGAATGGTTTGTTAAAGACCGTAAGGACTTTGAAGCCAAACACCCAGATATCAAACTTGCATCGCTTCTTGAAGACCCTAAGTTTGAAAAATTTTCAAAAGGCAAAGTGGGACAAATGCCACTTGCTGAAATATATGATGACTTTGCCGAGCTTGTGGGCGAGTTTGAGACCACAGCAGAAAAAAAAGCGGAGAGCAAGCTTCAAAGACAACAGGCTTATTCCAAGTCTTCAGTAAAGATTAATTCCACATCAACAGAACCTGCTTATTACTCAATGGAACAGATAAAAAAGATGTCCGCTGAGGAGATAAGCAAAAACTACGACAAGGTTATGAAGTCGTACGAACATCACACACAAAAATAAAAAGGAGTTTAGAAAAAAATGAGTTATACAAATTTTATCCCTACGGTTTGGGCTGAAACAATTAATCGTGAACTTGAAAGAGTTCAGGTTTTTGCTGAAGACTGTAACCGTGAGTATGAGGGACAAGTCAAGGAAAAAGGCGATAGCGTCAAGATACTAGGCGTTGGAAAGCCTACTATTCATGTAAAAAACGAAAAGAACAGGAATGATGATATCCCTAGTGCAGAAGAAATCGAAACAACATCAATACATATGCCTATTAATCAATTGGCTATATTTAACTACTATGTAGGCGATATTGACAAGAAACAAGCAGTAAAAGGGCTTATGGGCGCATTGAGGGCAGAAACAACCGAAGGGTTAGGAAATGCACAAGACAAGCATATAGCGTCAATGGCATTGGAAAAAGAAGCAATAAACTATAACGCCTCTGTAACAAAAGTAGAGGCAGCGAATGTTTTGGCACAGATTGACGGCGCACAACAGAAGCTCTGGGAGCAAGATGTTTCTCAAAACACTGAGCTTGTTCTAACAGTGCCGCCTAGATTTTACATGTTATTGAGAGGCAAGCTGACCGCTTTAGATACTGACAACACAGGCAGAATTACAAACGGCAAGGTTGGCAGATATGGCGGTATTGTAGTAAAGATGTCAAACAATGTGGCGACATCAGGAAGCGGTGCAAACGACCATATTATGCTAAGAACACGCAGAGCGATAGCGTTTGCAAGACCAATGATACACATTGAGCCTTATCGTCCCGAAAAGAAGTTCGGCGATGCAATAAAGGGCTTTGTACTCTATCAGTCTAAGATAGTAAGACCCAAAGAAATGATAGTTTTAAATGTCAAATATAGTTAAAAAGGAGATTATAAAAAATGGCAGCATTTGCAGCAATTACACCAATCGCAATTAGCGACATGAATACATTTACCGGAGTAGGAACATCAGCAACCAGAGGAACGGTGTTAGCAACAAACGGCGCGACATCAGCAACCTTTGGAGCGTATTTCACAATGGGCGGCAAGGACGAACAGTATCTTATCCTTGTCGAGAACGGCGATTCTGACGGAGCAACAGACCTGACTGTTACTGTAAAAGCAGGTAACGGAATACAGGGCGTTGCTGATGTCGTTAAAACAGATTTAGGCAACGGCGAATTTACTTTAATACAGCTTGACAGCGGTAGATTTAAAAATGTAACAGAGAATGAGACCTTGAAAGAGTTATCGTCTGCTACTACAGCCGACCAAGTATCAGCTAAAGGCAAAGTGTTTATAACAGGCACTAGTGCCGAAATAGCGGTTACTGTTTTCAAAATGGTAATATGAAACTAGGCACAGTCAAAACAGAAGCGTTGAAGTTAATGTTTATTAACTATGCCAAAGAGATAGACGCCGAAGATATCTCCGACTTAATGGCTGATGATAATTATTCAAGCTATTTAGTCAATATGGACGGTGCTATAAGGCGAGGAATAGACAGAATAGTAAACGCAGGTAAATTACCCACAAAATCGGTAGTGTTAGAGAACGGCGAACAAGTCGGCTCAATGCACTGCCGATTTGATTTAACCAAAATCCCTGACTTTTCGTCCGTAGTAAGAATTACGGGCGAAGAGTGGGGAGAGTATAAAGCTAATTTTCAGCTCCAGTCAGAAGGTTATGGGATTGTTTTAGTCCGCACGAATGATAGCCAAGCGGTATTCAGAATGGTTTATAGACCAAAGGCACCCGACATATCAGGATTAGAGGACATGGACGAATTACCAATCCCTGATGAGTTGGCGAATATACTTCCGTATTTCATAAAAGCAGATTTGTATGAAGAAGATGAGCCTAAATTGGCGGAAGCAGCAAGAGATGACTTTGAGCGATATTTGGCGGTAATAGATACCAAAGACAAGTCAATACAAACGCATGTTAAGGCGGTTTATTCAACATGATGAGATTTACAAGAAATCTTGAAGTAAGAGAGAGAAAAGTATTAAAGATAGACCATTTTTTAGGTATGGATTTTTTCAATTCTCCTATGAGAGCTGAAAATTATCACTCTGTTGACGGTCAAAACTTCATCTACCGTAACGGTGTGAACTCCAAAAGAAACGGCTGGGAAGAAAAATTAAGACTGCCTGACTGTGTAAACGGGATATGGGATTTTATCTCTGGCGGAGAACATCATATCATTGCTCAGGCAGGCAAAAGGTTTTTTAGAATATACCAAGACTACACCCATGCTGAAATTCCAGTTGACACGACCAAGATTAACGATGATAGAAGCTTTGGGTTTGTGTATCAGGATAAGCTATGGATACAATGCGGAGATTTTATTGCCTATGGTAATTGGGGCGAGTGGGGAATTCGCAGGGTAGAAGATTTTGCTTATATCCCTACAACCTCAACCAATATTGATAATGACTTAGTGAATGACACCGCAAGAGCAAGTTTAGAACAAGTTAATTTATTGTCTAAACGGCGTCATAATGAACTGGTCGGCACTAATACAGGAGCAAGTTATACAGTCGATAGCGGACAAATAGATGAGAATTCAGATGTCGCCATTGAGCTTTACATAAAAACAGAGGGCGATCCGATATTTAAGACCTACACCAACAGCGGAGAATACAAGACAAAATTATATGACGGTGGTTTAGAGGTCGGCTCAATCGACTTCTTAAACGGAAAGATAATTTTTTCAGGCAGTACAGAACCTCCTATAAGCGGTGAAAGCAACATCACCGTGACTTTCTCCTTTACATCAGAAGGATATGCCGATAGGGTAAATCAAAGCACTATCGGCATTCTTTTTGGTGTTGCAGGTAATACAGACAGGCTGTTTGTCTCAGGCAATTCCAATTATAAAAATAGGGTATTTTGGTCGGAGAAAGAGGACTTTACATACTTTCCTGATTTGAACTATGCAGATGTCGGAAATAGCACCGTTGAAATAATGGGCTTTTCAAGATTAGGAGACGGTACTTTAGCAGTACATAAAAAGAACAACTGGCAGGACGCTTCAATTTATCTAATTAGAGGCAGTTGGCAGGAAAGCACTATTGGAGAAGCCACAGTATATTTGCCTATATTTACCGTTCAGGCAGGAGCAATCGGCGAAACAATGTACACCAAATACGGCAATGCGACCTTAAATAACGATTGTTTAATTGTCAGTCAATCGGGTGTGTATGGTATTGAACTAGCCGAGAACGTGGCAACAAATGAGCGATATGCCAAAGAACGCAGTAAATTAATCAACGGTAAACTTCTCACTCATACAGGGTTACAGGAAGCTGTGAGCGTGGTATTTGATCAAAAATACTTCTTAGCGATTGATGATGTGTGTTATGTAGCAGACGGCAGGTTTTTTAACGGTAATTATGAATGGTGGTATTGGGTCAATATGCCCGTTCGAGTATGGTCAGTTATTGGCGATAAGTTATGGTTTGGCAGTCATGACGGTAGAGTATGCGTAATAGGAAACAACTTTGTAGATTTGAGCTATCAGACTTCAGAAGTGGGAGACCTAGCAATCAACTATGAGAACAACAAGGTAATCATAAACAGTGCCTTGTGGGACGATGTAGCCAATAATGACTATGTTGTGTTTAATAGTGATGTATTCAGACTTTTAACGGACGATATAGAAATAGTCGGAGAAGTTTTAAAGACCAACGAAACTGATATTTTGACTTTATACGAGGAATTAAAGGTTAAAGTAGATAACACCACAGGATTAGATACAGCAATGGAATACATTGTACGAAATATAGACTATGGACAATGTACCTTTGAACTTTATAACGGAGAAACCAAAATAGTACCTTTAGAGAATACCTTTAGAATACTCCAAAATCTCAAAGGCATTAACACAATAGTAACCAATGCAGAGAGTTTAGAATTCCAACTTAACAGGGGCGAACAGTTAATTAAATTAACACAATTTAACGGTGTTGGAGCAGAAAACATCACGGCAGACTTTGAATTCCGTAGAAATGTAGTTGCGTATTGGAGTACTCCTGTGTTTGATATGGGTACTAATATTTACTCTAAGACCTTATATGGTCTTGTGCTTGTTTAAGCTCTGGCTCGCCTTTACAATTTGGATATAAGACTTGGAAAGGCGAGCCTGAGCTTAAACAAGCACAAGGTGTTGGGCTATTCAGTTTTGCTGATTTAGATTTTAATAATTACTCTTACAATACATCAGTATTCCCAACTTCTTATACCGTAAAAGTAAAAGAACGCAATGTCAATTATACAATGCTCAAGTTTTACAGCGATAACGACAAAGACTGTGCTGTCAACAATATGAGTGTTGTTTATTCAATTAACAGATATAACCGAGGTGTACGATGATAAATAAAGTATCACAGACTATTAAAGAGAACATACGGAGAAAATCAGTCTTGACTTCACCCGATAATCCAAGTGCAGTAGGCGAAACTCCATTACAAATAAAACAGCGAATAGCAGGTCCAGTACTTGACCCTACTAACTCCGCTTTATCAGAAATAGACAGGGTTGTTGGTGAGGTTAACCAAGAGTTACAAGTATTGCAAACAGAAAATACAGCTAATGATACTAACTTAACAGAACATATACAGAACTTGACCCCACATATTCTTGATTCTGACAGGACGAATTGGAATGATGCAAACTTCAAGAAACACGAGCATACCAACAAGACCGTATTGGATGACATAACGGCTTCTTATACGACATCTGAAAAAGCCAAATTATCGGGCATAGCATCAGGAGCTCAAGTAAATCCCACTATTGCATCTAAAGCAGAGGCAGAGACGGGTGCTGATAATACAGCAATGATGACACCATTAAGGACGAAAGAAGCGATAGCAGGGCAAGCGCAATTAAAAGAAGCAGGAAAAGGTTTATCTACTGAGGACTATACCACAACAGAAAAGGAAAAACTTGCAGGAATAACATTAGGTGCACAACCTAACATAATTGAAAAAATTCAAGCCAACGGTATTGACTTAATCATTACAGAAAAAAAAGTAAACATAACAAAAGAGGCGTTAGGTGCAGGAGTAGTTAATGGATTAGCAGAACTTGACGGTACAGGCAAGGTCAAATCCTCACAACTTCCTACTGGCGTAGCAACCATTGAAGAATACACAGACCTAAATAGTTTTCCGACAACAGGAGTAACAGGCGTTACCTATGTAGATTCATCAAACAGTAAACAGTATCTGTGGAGCGGAACTCAATATGTCGAAATTACGCCTGGATTAGCTTTAGGAGAAACATCTTCTACAGCTTATAGAGGCGATTGGGGCAAAGAAGCATACGACCATTCAAAAACAAGCGGAAACCCACATGGAACAACTATATCAAATATATCAGGGTTACAAGATTTTATTGATAATAAAGTTGATAAAATATCAGGCAAAGGACTATCAACAGAAGACTACACAGCAACAGAAAAAACCAAATTAGCAAGTATTGCAACTGGCGCACAAGTTAACCCAAGTATATCGACACAAGCCGAAGCAGAGGCAGGCGAAGAAAACACTAAAATAATGACAGCACTTCGGGTAAAGCAAGCCGTTACTGCACAGGCTCAACTAAAAGAAACAGGTAAAGGATTATCGACAAACGATTATACCACGTCAGAAAAAAACAAGTTAGCAGGAATAGCAGTAGGTGCAGAAGTCAATGTGCAATCAGATTGGAATACAACAGATACTGGTGTTGACAGCTATATAAAGAATAAGCCAACAAGCATGCCCGCAAGCGATGTATCTTCATGGGCTAAACAACCGATAAAACCAACATATACCTATTCTGAAGTAGGTGCAGAAGCTGCATTTACTAAGAATACAGCTTTTAACAAAAATTTTGGCACTATAGCAGGTACAGTATGTCAAGGCAATGATAGCAGATTAAGTGATACAAGAGACCCAAAATCACACGGATTATTAGAGCATGCAGCCGCAGGGTTAACCACAGGGCATTTTCTTAAAGCGACAGGTTCAGGTACTTATGCTTTTCAAGCTCACGGCTTGACAGCTTCTAATGTGGGAGCAGTCCCCACATCAAGAAAGGTTAATAACAAGGCTTTATCAAGTGATGTCGTTATTACTGAGGGAGATATTATACCGCAAGTTACAGCCATTACTAGTACATTAGAAGCTGGCAAATCTTATTTCTTTTCTCCTTCTGCCGCCTTGAATATAGCTATCCTAACTTCTGCCCCAACAGGACTAAGCCATTGGCACTTTGTAGTGAGAATGACTACTGCTGTTAATATCACTTGGGGTAGTTTAGATATAAAATGGAATTCTGATTTACCCACTTATGCCGTTAACAAGACTTATGAATTCAGTATCATTAAGTGCGGAAGCTACTATTACGGTGCTTGGACAAGTTACACCAACTAAGGAGGTAGTATGTTAATAAGGCATAGGCTTTTAGCGACAAAAAAAGAACTAATTAATAACCCTATAAACTGGGCAGACGAATATACAGGCACTCTGAACTATATGAATACTTGGGTTATATCAACATACCCAGTAGAATCTACATTATCAGTAACAGTAGATATGTATACAACCGGCGGTAGTTATTCAGGAAGCAATGTTAGGACTATAACATCTGGGCAAACCCAATCAGCAAAATTACAGAATAAAGCTGAGCAGCATATTGGTGGAATATCTAATATTACGCCACAAAGTGACGGTACATACATTTATGTTCAAGGTCATCGGTATGGTTAAGGAGAAAAAAATGGCATTAAAAAAAGATATCAACTATAACACACTTAATGGGGAAGTATTAACCACATATCATATCTTAGCAGGAGTGTTTATAGACTACAAAGCCCCCAATGGCGGTAATATAGTCGCAATAATACAATCGTACAAAGACGCACAAGACAGAGAAGAAAATCTGCACAGCACACCTTACAGGGTATCTATTCCGTTAGCAGGGCATCAGACTGAAAAAGAGTTTTTCTTGGTAGTTGAGAACGAAAGTGTGCTGCAGAAGTGCTATGAAGCGTTGAAATACACACCGCAATTTATAGGGGCAGAAGATTGCTAAAAAGTATTGACATTTCCTGCTAATAGAATATACTATTATTGTATAAATAAAGTGGGAGAAAGAATATGAAAAAAGTACTATTAATACTTGCAGTATGTATAGCTTTTTTATTGATATCCTGTACACCTCAAGCAATAGAGCCTGAAGTTAACACACCCGAGTTTACAGGCATAAGAGTGGCTAGTACTGCTTCAGTTCAACAGACTTCATTTAAGAAACTATCAAATGTTGCTCCATTATCCGCAACTGTTGGAGATGACATAATACTTGACATACTTTTGGACAATCCTGACGAGTACGAGATAATAAGTCTTAGAATTAACGGTGTTAAATATGTTGGAAGCTATCAAGAGTTTGAAAAAGGCACTACGGCGGAGTGTGTCAAAGTCAAAGTCAATGTTGGCTCAGAAGTGGGAGAAAAAACCTACACCGTATCAGACATTAAGTGGATTAATGAAACAGCTATAGAATATCAGGCGCTTATGCGCGCCAATGTTAGTGATGGGATAACGGTAACTGTTAATCCTGTTCCGCTAAGAGAGCCTGTGTTTGCTACACTGTGGGATTATTCCGAAAACGCTTTCGGTTGGAGCTTAACAGTATACGACAACAACCCACCGATAAGTGTTGAAATAATTTTATATTACGGAGAAGATGCTTATCCTATTGATTTAGAGAATTGGGATTATATGAAAGACGAAGGAACAATGCATTGGTATACTGTTTCCAAACCTACAAGCTATGAAGTTACTGTCGTATGGACAGACGGAATGCAAGAACATACTTATCATGTAAATCCGACAATAGATTAAATGTATTAAAACTTAAATATTAAAGCCCTTGCTAAGCAGGGGCTTTTTTAATGGAGAAATTATGAGAAAACTATTTAGAATTTTATCAATAACAGCTATAATCTTAGCAATAACTGGGTTTATAACCGTTATAGCCTTTGAGATGATAGAAAACCCCTTAGGCAATGCAAGCGCAATGGAGTGGTATGAAACCTATATAGAGCCTAGAATAGTCACTACATCGATTGCTTTGGGTGTTACATCGCCTATATATCTAGTGTTGCAAAAGATAATAGAATGGCTAAAGAAAGCCATAACAGGCTTAGACACGGCTTCAAATAGGGTTAATTCTACAGTAGAAGAAAACACCGCATTAAAGGTTGAAATGTCTAATCTAAAGGCAGGAATAACCGAATTAAAGGAAATTATGACTGTTCAAAATGAGGATATAAAAGCAATAAAGAAAGCTAATCAGATAGCATATTCCAACAGTGCGGAGTTAGTCAAGAACGGATATTCAAGAAAGATATCAGAGGTGCTAAATGAAAAGACGGACTAAGTTAAGGCTGTTAGAAATAAGCCGTGTAATAGTGATATTGATTCCGTTAATGGTCGTTGTGATAATAAATCGTAACGACTATTTTTATAGCCCGACATCGACTGTATCAATGACGATAGGGGGCTGTATAGGGGTTGTGATGGCAATGTTACTATCATTTGACAAGGTACACATAAGAAGTCGGTTGGTGCTTTTCGGACTTATATTTGGCTTAGCATGGGCATTAGAGCCGATTATTATTGACCTTAAACTTTTAGCAGGAGCAGCGTTTTTAGGGGAAATAGTCAATTCTATCTTCTTTGAGGGTAGAATCAAGAGAATGCGTAGATTGTGGGAAGCAGAAGAAGCTGCTGACATCAATGCAAAGGCACAGGAGAAAATACTTGATAAAATAATAAATACAGGTGGCAGGATATGACAGAGAAAAAAGAATTTAATTTAACACAATTTTTTAATGACCATATAATAGATTTCGCACTTATTGTCGCAATAGCAATATATATATTAGCACGAATTGCAAATATTGAAGAAAGCGGACTTACATGGCAACAACTTATCGCAGAAGGCGGAACTTCATACTTATTTGGATTTTTAATTAAGCGGCTAATGGGCATTAAGGGCGTTATCAATGGAGAGAAAAATAAAAAAGTAATTACTGCTAATGAACTCTTTACAAAAACAAGAGATAAGATAACGCATATCATTGAAAAACTAGACGCATATTGTGACCGTAAAAATGAAACAGAAATAAAAAGGGTACAATCCATTATTCTTACGAGAGCAGGGCTTAAATATGAGGAATGGGCAAAACAATCCTATGACTATACAGCATTATCAGAGGTACAGAAGAAAGCGTATGATAGAGCTTCTTCTATTCAGATTGCATTATTGAGTGCGGATAAATTGCTATCTTCAAATAACGAAAAAGACGAAACCAAGCGATTTGATTTTGGGCAGACATTAATGCAATTTATGGGCAAATCATCAGGTTGGGATTTGGCAGGGTCAGCATTATTTGGGACTTTTGCATTGGTACATTTAGTATTTAACGGATTTACATGGATAGCATTATTATATGGCGCTGTTCAAGTAGCTGTGTTTTTGATGTTTGGAGTATGGGCATATATGAAGCATTATTTGTTTGTGACCGAAACGCTTAGAGGGCAAACAATAAAAAAGATAAATTATTTAGAAGAATTTTATAATGAGGAGCAGAATTATGGCAGCAATTCTTGACAGATACTTATATGATGAGGGCAAAAAAAAGAAGCCTACTTTAGAAAACTATTCACAGCCTACAGCACAACAAAATGACTACTATTCCAATCAAATGACATCGTTAGAACAGCTATACGGAAAACAGAAACAAGACTTAGCCTCACAGTACAACACACAATTACAGCAGGAGGCAGTTGCCCAAAGAATGCGAGAGAAATATTTGGGCAATCAATTATCAGCTTATGGGATTAAAGATACAGGACTTGCCCAGAGTTCTTTAGTCAATCTTCAAAATGCCTATGGCACTCAAAGAGGAATTATAGGTCAAGGCTATCAGGGGGGGTTGGCAGGTCTTGAAAGTAATTACTTAACGAACAGATCAAACCTAGAACAGTCGCAGTATGAAATGAACTTAGGGCAACAGCAGAACTTATACAATGACTTAGCAGGATATCTATCCCAAACAGAAACCAAAGAACAAGCCGAATCATTGTTAGACAGATACAAGGGGAACATAGACGATACTCAATATAAGTTATTACAAGACCAGATAGGATTACAGGGTTATGGCGAGGTTAAACAAACAGAACAGCCCGTTACTATAACCAACCCTAAGAACACAGAGCAGACAAAGGCATCAAGCCTTAATGATGTAATGACAAGCATTAAAAATAGCACATGGAATAAAAGCGGTTGGGATAAATGGTGGAGCGATAATCCAGAGTTTACATATAACGGAACAAAATATAGAGTTGACACCACAACGAATTATGCAGGTAAAAACAGCACAGCTATTAGAGAAATTAAAGCGATGACTACTAATGGTGTTACGAAGATTGTTACATACA
>CALAYY010000072.1 GCA_937895465.1 uncultured Clostridia bacterium
GGTGATTGACCCATCTTTACCATGCCATTACCCGCATCCAAACGCAAAAATTGGTCTGTATTGGGATGCATCTCAAGACCTATTTCGCCTCCAACGGGAATGCTCATTAGAGTTGCTTGTAAGTGCTCGCCTGTCCATATCGCTGTTCTAAAATTGGTATTTTGCAATGCTGCACTCTGAATATTGACTACATAGGGATCAGGTCCGTAGTCAACACATTCAAATCTGTTTTTGTACATTTTGATTTACCTCGTAAAGACTTTATACTGCATAATATGAGTACTATTTATATAAAGTTCATGACAAATCAAAGTCATTTTCTTTCTAGCGCTCTGTTTCTAAAAAACAAAATCAAATCAAAAGTCACCATAATCAAGTTAATAATATAAAAGAAAAAGACATAATTTATGTTATTGCTTACAATCTTACTTAATATACCAAATATATATCCTATCAAAATAAAGCATAAAAATAACGCACTCTTTCCCTTAGTTGACTTAGATTTTATTGATTTCATTATGTTTACAGGCCATGAAACACCAAATAAAATTACCATAAACATTTCAAACAATAACGCCATATTACATCTTCTCCTATTATTTTAAGATAATTAATATTTATTCTTAAGTAAATAAGCTTATCTTTTCTCAAAAAAACTATATAAGTATATACTCCAATTTTATAGGTGTCAATCCTAAAAAAATGTTTTAAAGAAACCAAAAGCTAGCTAAAGATATAAAAAAGCCTTTAGTTTTAAAGGCTTTTTTATAAAGACAAATCTAAAATTGATCTTATATTTTATTATCTAAAAGTGTCCTGTGAATGTTCGTCCAAATCTTTTTGAACGCCTGATTGTGATTTGTGCTTTTTCTTTAGATACTTTCTGATATATTTAATTAATAAGAATACTGCCAAAGCTATTAACGCATACGGCCATATAGCAATTAACGCAAGAAATAAAAATTTTAATATTTCTAATAAAAAATTAAGAGAGCCAAAAAAGACTTTTTCTATCTTTTTATCGTATTTTTCCTCTATAGGAACCTCACCCTTTGAATAGATGCGCAAGGTTACCGTGCTAAAATCTACAACAGAGTCATAACTATTAAGAAGACTTTGATAATAATTAATTTCCTTATTAATTTGGGTTATTCGTGTAGTATATCTAAAAGCTACATCAGTATTATTTTCTTTTTCAAGTTTCTCTTGCAATAATTGCAATTCTGCATTATAAGCAGCAATTATTGCAGCTGTATCGGCATACTTTTCTGTAATGTCCTCAGAAGATATGTGCCTGTTGACTACCCTGCCAAAATCTGAAAACTTATTTAAAAAAACAGCAAGCTTATCTGTGTTTACTTTTAATACTATCTCAGCATAAGAAGTGGCATTGTCAATCTCAGATTTTGAAACATAACTTTTGTCTTCACAATCTGTATTGATTTCAACTATTGCATTTTCAATAGCTTTTAGAGTATTAGAAAAGTTATCTGTTTCTATTGCCGCATAAACATCGTAAATAATTTTTCTGTTTTCACCAGACGGCATAATAAGCCCGCTTCCGTCAGTAGTAGCCCCGCCTTCATTAGGATAATGATTTAATCCGCTTGACTTTGAACATGCAACAAAAAATGAAGATAAAATTGTAAGACATAAGATAATAATGATGGCACTGATGATATTTTGTTTGGTTTTCATTAAAAAAATCCTCCCTATATTTAGAACTGTAAAACTCTTATTACTAAATACAACAATCATGTTATCGCTTTTGTCCGAAAATTAAACAAAAAATTTAAAATAAAAAAAGCATAGATATTGTGCTTCTATGCTTTATGATTTTTTATATCTTAAATTAAAATCTAACTTTATTTTTTGCTGCTAATTTTATCAAGTATTTTGGGAATAAAAAATTCCACCGCTTTTTCTTCCACTATTTGTACAATATAGACCCAGACATCTTTATATATTTTTAATTTTAATCTTACCATATCTTATACCGCTCTTTTATTATTTTGTTGGGCTATATCAAAAAGCTGTTTTTCCAAAAGCGGAGATTCGATAATATGCTGTTTTGGAATAGTCCGTCTAAGATTAACGCTTGTATATTCTTTGGTTTCATTGTTCTTGACTGTTTTGGCACGGTTATGTTCCAATAACTTGCAAATATTGTTAACATCTATCCAGATTTCACCGTTGCCGTCTATCTGACTTTCATCAAAAATCAATTGTATTCCAAAATGCAAATGCGGATTAGTGCGCATATTTTTATTTTCTTTATTGCTATAGCCTGTTGCTCCCATATAACCTATCACTTGCCCAGCTGCTACCTTATCGCCTTTTTTCAACCCTTCGGCATAAGGGCGGTTTTTTCGCATATGAGCATAATAATAAAACAGATCGG
>CALAYY010000073.1 GCA_937895465.1 uncultured Clostridia bacterium
GCCGTTAAGATAAAGATTTTGAGAATAAAAATTTCTTGTGCTTGTGCCGTAAATAAAATCAATTTTATAAAGGCTGTCTTTTGAAACATCTATTTCAAACTCTAAGGTGCTGGTTGACTGATACATGGTAACGCCTGCATAAACGCTTCCGTCAGTAACACCCACACCAGAATATGACATAGCAAAATGCTCCCAAGAAGAATTAATGCCTGAGCGTGAAAGGCAATTTGCGTTAACACGTGTGACCTCATCGCTTTCGGCTTCTATGATTTTACTATATAAGATATCAGCAGGAGTTTGTGTTGCTTTGGTAATAATAACCTTATAAGCATCCATTTTGTTTAGATTGGTCAAGGGGATATTGATAGAGTTGTTAATTACTTCCACATCTTGATCAAAAATTATAGGAGTATAGTCCTGAATACCGTCATATCCGCTCCAATGTGCGGTTTCAACGGTAACATGAATTTTGTCATATTCGTTATAAATGCTTTCATTAAGATTGTTATATACCACATTGACTTCATTTGATGTACCGCCAAATATCGAAATTGTCCGCTTATTTTCCTCATCGTAAGCAGTCAAACCTTTTAGTCCGTCCTTTGTGGTGTTGGTTGCATAGCTGTTAAGCACAACGCCTTCCATATCTGCATACCACTTATATAGCCACCATGCCGCATTAGGACAATTATATTCTGCCATAAGGTCGTTGAGATTGTTGGCTATGTTCCAATACGGCAGGCAAGCATATACACTTTCGGATTCAAATCCGCTTATATACTTTACAAGTTCACCTGGTACAGAGCATTGCTGTGCCTCGGCGTATTCGTTGACTGCAATGCGCCCAGCCTTAAATTTGTATTTTTGCTCCAGATTATGAAATAAGGCAATATGATTGTACCAAGAATTATCAAAAGTGCTGTTTTCAAGCTCGTGCCAAGAAAACACATCGGGCATACAGTTGTTGTCAATACAAAACTTGATAAAGCCTTCCATTCCGTCCTCGTCATAATACGCAAAACCCGGTCCAACAATGACAGCCTCATTCCATTCTGCTTTAACCGCGTTATAGACTTCAAGCCATGCAGCTAAAAAAGAATTAAGATTAGCTGCACTGCCGTCATGGTCAAACCATATCCAATCAGATTCATTAAATAAAGAAAATGCCCACTTATCCGCATATTCATGCTGCTTTACCGCTCTTATTGTAGGTAATACCGCTTGTTCTATATAGTCATTCATAGACGGCTTAATGTTTTTGTTATATGGAAAGTCAGGATAAAAATCCTGCAAATACACCTGTATCTGTTCTCCGCCTGCGGAGAAAAAGGTGTCAGCCACTCTCCAGACATCACCTGTTGGGTGCTGTAAACCGTCTTTATTCTTGGATGCAAGAATTTTTGGTTTGAGTGTTTCAATACTTTCTAATGACGGAACATTGTTTTCACTCAACCCATATAGCCAGCCTGTTGCGTAATGTCCAACATTATTAAGCCTATCACGCTTACGAAAGCTTACAACATAGTCTGAAGTTTGAGTGTCTTCTGCCTTTAATTGATTATTGCTGTTATTTAAAGATAACACCCCCAATACCATTATCATGGCAAATAATAAAGATAAGACTTTTTTCATCATTAACCCCTTTATATTTTATTAAACTAATTTAGTTTACTCTAAACTTATGGGTTAATTATATTACATAGAAGTATAAAGGTCAATATACAAATAAAATGTATTTACAAAATTAGTTTATTTATGCAATATTTTTAAGAAGTTTGACTAATATAGTTTTTAATTAAACAAAAATACTAAAATAATTATTAAAATATTAATTATTTTATAAAATGGTATTGACAAGTTTTTTAGGATATGGTATTATAATTTTGCAAAGGTTTAGAAATTACTAAAATACAATAGCTTTTAATAAAACAAACATTTCAATTTTACATTTAATTAAAACAATTATCATAGAGGGTGGAAGATGAGAAAAAAAGTTCTGATGATAATGTTGTGTTTAGCGACAATCTTTTCTTTTTTTGGTGCTTTTTCAATTAATTCATTTCAGCATAATGTTTTTGCTATGCAGGCTAATTTAAGCGTTAACCTCAATCAAGAACAAGGCATAGGCGGCGAAGGTATTCACGATGTAAGCGATACCTTATACGGTATATTTTTTGAAGATATCAATCACGGTGCAGACGG
>CALAYY010000074.1 GCA_937895465.1 uncultured Clostridia bacterium
GTTTTTAACCCACATAAGACATCATAAGGCAATACAAAAAATGATGGCGGAACAACAAGATGAATGAAAACAACTTAGGGAAATTTGAGTCAATAGAGCAGCTGCAAAAAGCATATAGCAATCTTCATGCCGCCTTTACCAAAAAGTGCCAAGAGTATTCAATATTAAAAAATCAATTTGAGAAACAACAAAACGAGCCTTGTCAGCAAGAGCAGATAAAAACAGCTTCAGACAACTTATTGCCGCCCGATAAGGATAACGGCAGTCAGCCTGAAACAGTATTGGATAATAAAATTGATGATAAACCTCAAATCAGCCAACAGGACAAAACAGAGCTGGAAATTGACAAGTTTTTTGAAAAACACCCTCAAGCCAAAGGTTTTTCGTTAGAGATCGGCCAGGCGTTAAATACATCTGTTCCTAACTATGTAGATTTGTTGGCGGCATATAATACGGTGCTTTTAGGACAGATAAAGAAGCCGCAAGATATCTTAAAAGAAAAGGATTTTTTGGAAAATTATGTCTATCAAGATGAGGATATCAGACAATATTTTATCCATGATTATTTGGAGAAGTTATCAAGCGTCAATATGCCCAAAATTATAAGCGGTCAAGCAGGCGTTATCAGCGTTTTGCCCCCTTTACGCCCTAAGAGTTTGAAAGACGCACAAAACCTAGCAAAAGAATTGTTATTAAAAAAAGGAGAATTTTAAATGGTGACATTACAAAATGCCGAAAGCGTATTAAAAACAGTATATCTTGATGTGGTAAGCAATCAGCTTAACACAGAGATTAATCCGTTTTTGGCTAAGATAAAACAATCAACTGAAGATGTATGGGGAAAAGAGGTGCGAAAATTAGCACCTTTTGGAATTAACGGCGGTATAGGTGCAGGCACTGAAGACGGCAATCTGCCTTCGGCATACGGTAACCAATATGTGCAGTTTGTAAGCACATTAAAAAACCTTTACGGAACTATTGAGATTTCTGACAAGGCAATAAGAGCATCATCTTCTAGCGTAGGGGCATTTGTCAATCTTCTCAATGCCGAGATGGAAGGATTGTTAAAGGCAAGTACATTTAACTTAGGGCGGATGCTGTACGGCGATGGAAGCGGAGTTGTAGCCAGCGTTACTCTAGCCGGCACAGGCTCATGTGTGGTGGACTCGGTACGAAACTTAATAGAAGGGCTTGCTGTGGATGTTTATCAAGACTTAGAAAAAACATCGTCATCCAAAAGAATAAGTGCAATTGACCGTGATACCAAAACAGTTTATTTTGCTGACAGCACTTTAGCCGTTCAGACAAATTCTAAGCTTTATGTTCAAGGCTCCTACAACAATGAGCTTACGGGGTTAAGTGCTATTTTTTCGAACAGTCAAACTTTGTATGGAGTTGACAGAACGGCGCACCGATGGATGAAGCCGTATGTAAAAGCGGTTGACGGCGATATTACTGAGATTGTTATGCAGCAGGCAATAGACAGACTAGAAGAAGTCAACGGTTCTAAGGTGGATTTTATAGTGTGTTCTGCAGGTGTCAAGCGTAATTTTCAGGATTATATGCTGTCATTTAAGCGTAATATCGACATTATGGAGCTTAACGGCGGTTATAAGGCGTTGACCTTTAACGGCATACCGCTTATTTCAGATAGGTTTGTAGGCAGCGGCGAGATGTATTTGCTTAACAGTGCAGACTTTAGATTGCATCAGCTTTGCGACTGGAAATGGTTGGAAAACGAGCAAGGCAGAATTTTACGCCAAAACCAAGGCAAACCCACTTATACTGCAACGCTAGTAAAATATGCAGAGCTTGTATGCGACAGACCGGCAGGACAGGCAAAACTTTCAGGCATAACGGAGAGTTAAAGCTTAAAAAGTAGTAAACGCTTAAGGCTCCTTTATCAAAAGAAGGCTTAGCTTTCTAAAAGCTGTAAGATGTAACCCCCAAAGGCTCCTTTCTCAAAAGGAGCTGGCGGCGTTAGCCGACTGAGGATTTATTTTTTACAGCCATAAAGAATGCTATGAGAACGTCACTCATAAAAAAAGTTATATCCATTTTTATAAAGGCGGTAACAATGACATTAAAAGAAATTATTATTGACACGGCGACACTTCTTAGTCTTGACGGTGTTTTGAGTTTGCCTGAAATGGGCGGTAACACCCAAAGCAACCAATCTCAAAACGATTTGAGTTTACTCAAAAAATGCGTCAATCTCACGATAAACGAAATAGCAGGCGATTATATTCCGCTTAACTTTATAGAATCTGTTTTGATATCAGACCAAAAAATCCCTTACACAGCACTAAAAAAACCTGCCCAAAAAATCAAATCTATTAAAGACGGTCAAGGTGCTAACTGCTATTTTAAAGTGTATCCGTCCTATATATACACCGACTGCAAGGGCGAGTGTCATATAGAATACTCTTATATCCCTGCCAATTTAGAAGATTTGAACGGCTCTGTAGAGGTTAACCCAAAAGCAACTTCTAGGCTGATAGCATACGGCACGGCAAGAGAATATTGCCTTATTACATCTATGTATGAGCAGGCAAAAACCTGGGACGAAAGATACAAAGACGGACTTCAAAATATATCCAAGGCGTCAACAGTTTTAAAAATCCCCAAAAGGTTGTGGAGATAATATGTTTTACCGTCATAGTTTGAAAACACCCAAAACGCATAACAGCATAATAGAATTTGCGAGCTTTGAGGGCGGAATGTGCCGTCATATTGACCCCAACATTATGCCGCTAAGGTATGCGTATAATACATATAATTTTGACATATCAGACGGTGCATTAAAGGACGGATTAGGGATCGAGAAGCTTTGTTCAAAACATCTTGAAAAGCCCCAAGACCTTACCTTTCCACAAGGGCAAATAAAGTCTGCTTGGCAGTTTTATCTATATGATTTTTCACTTCTTAGGCGTGACGATAAGCTTGTATTGTATATATCGGACGGTTTTCTTTATTATATAAACTTATTTGACGAAAGCTGTGATTTCAAAAAAATCCCAAATTCATATTTTTCCAGTCCTCCCAACTTTCTCAATTACCGTCTTAACAGCCAAGATGTGATGATAGTGACTTCGCCGACTGATGAAATGCTTGTCTATAATGGTGTGGACGAGGCTTACCGTGTCGCCCAAGCTCCCAAAATATCTTCTATGACCGTACATTATGAAAGGCTGTTTGCAACGTCAACAGGCGAAAGCAATCAAATTTGGTTTTCTAAGGAGCTTGACCCTATTAATTGGGATATTAACCTTGAGAGTGCAGGCTTTATTGAAATGAACGATGAGCGGGGCGCATTGCTAAAGGTCATGAGTTTTCTTGATTATGTGTATGTGTTTAGAGAGTTTGGCATAACCAGAATAAGCGCTTATGCCGACCAGACCCAGTTTTTTGTTTCGCACCTTTTTACCTCTAGCGGAAGAATATGCCCTGACACCGTTACACTTTGTGGCGACCATGTAATATTTTTGACTTCAAGCGGACTGTATGCCTTTGACGGACTGCAAACTTACAAAATATTAGAACAGATTTTTGACGGAATAAAGGATATTGATAACGCACGCTCAGTTTATTATAACGGCAAATACTATCTTGCCTGTAACTATGATTTTTCGGACGGACAGAAAATCCATTGCGAAAACACTGACTATGTATGCAACGCAGTTATAGAATACGATACGATAAGAAAAACCTATATTATTTATAGAGGCATAGATATAGCAAGCTTTCTGGTGCTAAAAATCGGTTCAAAAGAGCTTTTGACTTTTTCGTGTTTTAAGGAACATTCTGGGTCTTTAAGCATTTTGTATCAAGGCAGTCAATATTATGGGGCAGAGTTTATTAAGGCTTGGCAGTCGCCATATACGGATTTAGGGCGTGGAGATTATATAAAAACTCTCAAAGCTATATATCTTGTCAGTCATACACCTTGCAAGCTGATTATTAACGCAGACGGCAAAGAGTACATCATAGACGTTGAGGGAAGCAGATTGGTAAAAAGAATACCCTTGAAGCTAAAGTTTAGGCTGATGAGTATATGCTTTTTGGTAACTTGCTCTAACAGCTATATAACCCGTCCTATGCTAGAGTTAAGCATTACAAAATAGGTGATTATATGGATTATGGAAAATTGGCATACCTTAATATGCAAGACGTTAACAAGCGTTTATCAAGCCTTGAAAAAAGCTCTCAAGTTGTATCTCAAAGCTGGTCAGTTAATAAAACACTAAATGCTAGTATTGATAATGTCTATAGCTTTGATATTAGGTTTTTTGGTTCGGATAAGGTTACTATAATCGGCAAAATGCGGTTTTTGAGTACGCAAAACACAACAGCTGATATTATTATTAAGCTCAACGGACTTGTCTGTTATGTTGAAAAAATTGAGTTCTTGCAGGGCGAAAGAGAGCATTTTTTCTTTTTTTGCGCTCACGGTCAGGTCAGTAATGTGCTTGAAGTCTTAATCCAAAACTATAAAGGAGTGCTTATTAGTTATGACCTGATAATTTCAGGCGGCAATGTCACAGGATATGAGCAGGACATAAATTTGGAGCTGATTAATAGACAAGCAAAAAACACAGTCGGCTGTAAGACAGGCAATAAAATATGCTGTTATATAAGCTCTGATAACCTTTTTGATTTTGGGAGTAACCCTATAGTTTTAGGAGAGGGGCAGGATTTTTCGATATGCAAGGGCTTTGATAACACGGACAAAACCGCATTGGCAGTTATAGGCGACGACAAGGTTTTGAGGTTTTGCGTTTTGGGCAGTTTCATACAAGAAATTGCCCAAAATGTTTTGTCCGCTGCATTAATGCCCATAGCTATAGGCTATCTTATAGTTTATATAAAAGACAATAACGCATGTTACCGTATTGTTTATCCCACTTATCAAGTTTCGTCTGAAGTTAAAATTTCTTTGCCTGACGGTATGTATGAAAGTGTAAGGGCGGTATTTGATGCACCGTATCCTATGTTTTTGTTTAAGAGTATAGAGGGCAAAATATACCTAAAAACTGATAATGCTGTTTTGGTAAGCGAAAGGATATCATACATCAATCTGTCTTCTTCACCTATCAACGGATAAAGGAAACCGCAATGAAAAACACATATATAATACGGCACAAAGGCAAGACATATATCTCTAATAATATTATGCTCAATAGCTATCGAGATAGTATAATTCAAGGCGTTAAGGTTACTGACTATTTGGCTTTTGGAAGCGGTACAGGCATGCCAAGCATAACTAACTACAGCTTGTTTTCTTTTTTGGGAGTTAAAGAGTGTAAGACGATTGAATATAATGCTGACTGCCAAAAAGGTGAATATTATGTTTTGAAAAGCATTGTTTTGGGGGCAGATGAGTTTGTGGGTCAGACTATAACAGAAGTTGGATTTTGCCCTTCAGCTAATCAAAACCTTATAACTCACAGCATTTTGCCTCAGGGTGTGTACAAAGATAACGAGCCTATGGAGATAAGTGCATACTTTTATTTTGCTTACTCTAACGGCTTGTTAGAGGGCGACAACCCTTTGGTTAAGGCGTTGTTGGGGATTATGCCGCTAAACTTCTCAATGTTTAGTTATGGCTATTGCAATTACTATTCTATTGCTGATGCTCAAAACATTACAAATAAACACCCTTGCCAATATGCCCAAAATGTTTTGAGATTAATTTGTGCTAACCAATCCACTAAGCTAAAAGACTTGGTGCTGTTTTATGACGATGTGCCTGTTATGACTGTCAACGCATTTTATAACAAGGTCAACAGCACTTCATATAATTATACCTTTGACAATAAGGGATTAATAACGGTTGAAAATTTTGCTGACAAAAAAGCCGCTTCTTGTGTAATCAATGGCATTGTTTCGGTTTTTGGTATTCAGGCGGTAATTACAGGGATTAGTTCAAATATCCAAAGCTTGCCGATAGATATAAAAGGTCAAAAGATAGTTGTTTCCAAAGACCGTCAGTACCTTGTTTTGATACATGATAACGAAATGCAGGTATATAGAGACTTTAACGGCAAGATTAATTATATAGGAAAAGCAGGCTTAGAAACGCACATATCATATTTGGATATATGTGCCGGCAGAATAATAGCAGTATGCAACCAAAAAGATACGCCGCTTAGTGTTAATAACCGCCGACTGTATTTTTTTGATATCTCAAGCGGTATCAGGCTAACAGAAAAGACTTTTACTAACGATCTTGATATGGATATAGACGGAATGTCGCTAGAATTTGCAGGGGCTAATAATATGATTTTGTATGTTTTAAGCGGCGGCTTATTGATAGGCAAAACCTTCTGCTATACGGACAAAAACCCTGTTTTAACAGATAACTGCTCTTTTGAAGCACCGACTGCTAAGTTTTTTGGGGCATCGTATAGAAGAAATACTGTTTTTGCAACCAATCTTAATAAAGACGATATGACAGGCACGGTGCATAAGGCGTTATTAAACGGCGAAAATAATCCTCTGTACAGCGGAATCATACTTAATCTAAAATCTATTTCGCCTGAACAAATGCTTTATACAGGCGAGGCTATTTTGACGTATTCGGCAACTACAAAAACAGTTGCGGTGTATTCGTATGTTAATAATTCTTTGAAGGTGTTTGAGTTAAATAATCTGATTAGTGATATTGACAAGGTTTTTTTAGATTGCAGATATATTTTTGTGACAGACATTAATAATACCTTTTACCTTTATGAAATTGATTATGATTTGTGCGAGCTTAAATTGACTATCAGCGGTGCTAATCCTATGCCTTCAGCAGAACAAGTTTTGATTATGAATGACCTAATACTTTTTATAAACCAAAACAGCCTAATAAGTGTGCCTGTAACATACAGCGATGTCAATATATATTCTGATCAAAGTGCATATCTAAGTTCTGCAAGTATAAGATTTTCGAACACTTTGTACGGCGATGCTACAGGTTACAACAGCTTGGCGGCGACAATTTCTTTTACATTTTGAATAGGGGAGGGAAAATGTTTTTAAAAAAAGCAATAGGTGTGGGCAAGGGGAAAAACGTCAGCGGAACATATATAAATGACGGCGGATATGTTTTGGTATATTCGTTTTTTAATAATTGTATTACAGAACGCAAGTATGTTTTGGGAACAAGCGCTCCTGAAAACTTTACAGGACAAGTGGTTTCTATGGGCGAGATGCTGGCAAAAAACAGCGCATTTTCAATAGAGAGTATAAAGGGAAGGTTAAGGCAGATTGTATGAAAATTACACCTTACAAGTACATGACACCAAAAGAAATATTCAGACTTATAAGACATGAGAAAATAATTAATTATTACAGAGGAGTATATAATGGCAATAAATTATTCCAAACTGCTAAAGGATTTGGGCGTGAAAGTAACGCTTGGGACAAACGATAAGACAATGGATGTAAAACCTATCAATACTATTAAGCTGTCTGATAATGTTTTGGGGGACTTAGACTAGGGACTCAAAAGAATAGACGGACAGTACTCAATAGATAATGAAATCAAACCTGTTGAACTGCCTGAAAAAAGCGGTACAGAATTTATGCAATATCAGCCGCTAAGTGACCAAGAAATTGAGAGTTTAGCCAAGCACTCTTTGGCAGAGTATTACAACAAAAGTACAAACGCAATAGACGAAAACACCCAAAACCAAAAGCAGGATTTGGATGATTATAAACAACAGCTATATAACGCTTTAAGCCAAAAAGAAGGGGTTATATCTAATGCTTACGACCAAGCCAAAGACAGTGCAGCGCATGATGCATTAAAAAGGGGGCTAGCTAGATCATCCATTGTTTTGTCCCAATCGGCGGCTATTGATACGGCAAAAGCCGAACAGCTTGCAGGGGCTAGAAATAATTATATAGAGCAGGCGGCAGAAATCGATTATAAGATTAATGACTTAGAAACCAAAAAGCAGTCGGCAATTAATGACCTTGATATCAGCTATGCGGCAAAACTTGCCATAGAGATAGAAGACCTAAGAGAAGAAAGAAACGACAAAATTGAGGAGGTCAAAAAGTACAATAACGAGCTTGCAAAATACGAGGCAGAATATAATATCAACCGTCAAAAAGCCGAGCAGGATTTGACCTTGGGGCAATACGAACTGTTGAAAAATAAGACCACAGGCATAAACGAAATTCAACAGGAATTAAACAAGCAAAAGCACGAGCAGAAGTTTGAGTATATTTTGGACTATCTTAATAACCTATCCAAAAAAGATGCGTTGAAATTTGCCGAAAACCAAGCTGTTATTAAGGATTCTTTGGATACTTATTATTACAGAAAATTACTTAATGCTATAGAAGCAAGGAGCTAATATGTGGGAAGAAGTATTAAAAATGGCGGCGGCTAACGGACTTTGGGCGGTCTTGTTTTGTGTGCTGCTTATCTATCAGCTAAAAGAAAGCAAAATCCGTGAGCAAAAGTACCAATCTGCTATTAAGGGTTTAAGCGAAAATTTGGGCATTGTAAAAGAGATAAGAGAAGATGTAACCGAAATCAAAAAAAGCTTGGAAAAGAAAAAGAATAAAGAAAAAGAAAATATAAGAGGTGAATATGAAAGCAAGTGTGTATCGTAGCTATGGCTTTTGGATGAGCTTATGTGCCGCTATATTGTTAGTAGTCCAGACAATTTTACATAGGTTTGAGATACAGATAGACCAGCCTTTTGTGCAGGAGATAATAAGTGCAGTTTTAGCGGTATTTGTTATATTGGGAGTGATAAGTAAGCCCAAAGCCGAAAATACTAATAATATTATTATAGAAGAAGCCGACTTTGAAAATAATGATTATGAAAATAATGACTATCTAACCGACAAAACAATAGATAAAGAGCAGTAGTTGTTTTTAACGCAGTTAAACACATAATTAACCTTATAGATTTTTATAAAACGCCCTTTTGAGATGAATTCAAAAGGGCGTTTTTGCTATATTGTGCAATATAGCTTTTTCAAATGGGTTTTGCTTTCTTATATGTTGTATGTTAAGCCGGTGGGCAAATTTAATTGAAACCGAAATGGCAAAGTTTTGCTTTCTTATATGTTGTATGTTAAGCTCCTTTGTAAAAAGGTGTTTTGCTACACCCCCCCAAAGGCTCCTTTTTCAAAAGGAGCTGTCGCGCTAGCGACTGAGGATTAATTTATTAGAGTCATAAAAAGTGTAATGAAAACGACAGATTTTATAAAATTTTTTGGACTTAGCAGAATTCTCATAATGCTTCTTAAATGCTGTAATAAATAAATCATCCGTCATTGCCTTGCGGCAATGCCACACAACTTTAGACAAAGAAGGCTTAGCTTTCAACAAGCTGTAAGTTAATAAACACTTTAGGCTCCTTTCTCAAAAGGAGCTGGCGGCGTAGCCGACTGAGGATTAATTTATTACAGTTGTTAGAAGTGCAATGAGAAGGATTGATATTAATAACGATTGCCTTATAACTATTAATTACAAGTGGAAATATATGATATAATTGTTTTATGAAATTAAATTTACCTCGCAATACTAATTTGTTATCGTTATCAAAAGAATTAAGAAAAAATGCTGCTAAGCAAGAAAATCATTTGTGGTATGATTTTTTAAAAGAGTATTCAATCCAATTTTATAGACAGTATGTGATAGGGGATTACATCGCGGATTTTTATTGTAAAAAGGCAAAATTAATTATAGAAATTGACGGTTCACAGCATTGTGAAGATAATGCACTTAATTATGATGAAAAAAGAACAAAATTTTTTAAAGATTTGGGGTTAAATATAGTAAGATTTTTTAATAATGACTTGGACAACAACTTTGAAGGTGTATGCATAATGATAGAAAATGAAGTCAAAAAGTTGATAAGAAGATAAGTAATAAACACCAAAGGCTCCTTTGTCTTCATGAGCTGACGGTGTAGCCGACTGAGGATTAATTTATTAGAGTTGTTAAAAGTGTAATGAGAACGGAAGATTTTAAAAGTTCTCCTTACGTAATAGGTGTTTCATAATGCTTCTTAAATGCTGTAATAAATAAATCATCCGTCATTTTGCTAAGGCAAAATGCCACCTTCTTTTGATAAGAAGGCTTTGCATTCTATCTGCTGAAATCTTGGCAAAAAAGGCTTGGTTTTAGCTGTAACTTTGAGAAAGAAAGTTTGTTTTTTTATAAGCTGTGATTTAATAAAGAAAATTTATAATCAGTAATTAGGCAAGCAAGTTTTATATAAAAGATTTTGTTTTTTATACACCCCAAAGCACAACCACAAAGTTTTTGCTATAATATGCTATAATAATATTATGGAAAATTTTGAATTTGAAGAAAAGTTAGTCTTAATTGACGGCAATAGTTTGATTAACCGTGCGTTTTTTGCGCTGCCGCCGCTTACCGATACTCAAGGCAATTACACCCATGCGGTTTACGGTTTTACCACAATGCTTTTAAAAGCTATCAATGATTATAAGCCAAAATATATTGCTGTGTGCTTTGATTTGGCGCATCCCACATTTCGCCATCTTATGTACACTGACTATAAGGCGACACGAAAAAAGATGCCGCAGGATTTGGCATCCCAGATGCCCATGTTAAAAGACCTTCTAAAATGTATGGATATAGAGACATTAGAACTCAAAGGCTATGAAGCTGATGACCTTATCGGCACTATATCCAAAAAAAGCGGTATAGAAACAATAATTCTTACAGGGGACAGAGATACCTTGCAGCTTATTGACGAGCGTATCAAAGTCTATCTTACCAAAAAAGGCTTGTCCGAGATTGAAGAAGTTGACCTTGACCGCCTGAAAAACGAATACGGGCTTACTCCCGACCAAGTAATAGATTTTAAGGCGTTAATGGGCGACGCTTCTGATAATATCCCAGGGGTTAGCGGTGTAGGCGAAAAGACCGCATTAAGACTGATAACTGATTACAAAACCCTTAATGGGGTTTATGAGCATATTGATGAGATGACAGGCAAGCTAAGAGAAAAGCTTGACGTCGGCAAACAGTCCGCTTATATGTCTTACGAACTTGCCACCATAGAAAAGGATGTACCCATAGAATTTGACCTAAAAGACTTTGAATATACCTATCCTTTTGCGGCTTGCATAAGAGATGAGTTTGAAAAGCTGAAGTTTAAGAGCCTGCTAAAAAAAGACATCTTTTCGGACAGTGTGGAAGAACTTATTGTTGAGAGCTTTGGGCAAGCTGATATAACAGAAATCAAAACCGAGCAGGATTTGACCAAACTTGACCTAAAAAAGCCCATATCAATAGTATGGGATAAGGATATCAATATTGCGGCCGACTGCCACAACGAATACAAGATAATAATTGCCGACAATCTTTTGGGCGACGGCTTGCCCTTTGAAACAGTAGTTAATTATCTAAAGCCGTATTTAGAAAACTTAGATATTATAAAAACCGTATTTGATTACAAAAACATGCGGCATTATCTTAGCGGTGTCGGAATCAATCTTCAGGGCGTTTTTGATGTTCAGCTTGCTGGATATGTGGTTGACGGCGGCGTGGGGATAACTGTTTTTAAAAAGTTTTTAGATAGATATGACTGTGATGAAACTGTGCCTGCTGTATCGTTGAATATTATAAAACAAAGACTAGATAAAGAACTAAAGAATTTTGAGCATCTTTTTTATGAGATAGAAATGCCGCTTGCCGATGTCTTGTATGATATGGAATGTATTGGTTTTAAGCTTGACATTAGTGTTTTGGACGAACTCAACCAAAAATATAATGCCGATTTAAAACAGCTTACACAAAAAATTTGGGAGCTAGCCAGAGAAGAATTTAATATCAATTCGCCCAAACAGCTAGGCGAAATTTTGTATAACAAGCTAAACCTTTCGCCTACTAAAAGCACCAAGACCACCAAAGCACATTCAACTGATGCCCAAACATTGGAAAAACTAAAGGGCAAGCATGAGATTATTGATTATATATTGAGATACCGTACAGTAGCCAAGCTCAACAGCACATATATAGAAGGGTTAAAAAAGGTAGCCGACTCTGACGGTGTAGTGCATACAGTTTTCCGTCAGGCACTGACTTCTACAGGTAGGCTTTCGAGCATTGAGCCCAATCTTCAAAACATCCCTATAAGAGACCAAGAAGGCAGGGAAATCCGCCGTGCCTTTGTGGCAAGAGAGGGCTACAAGCTTGTGACTGCCGATTATTCGCAGATAGAGTTAAGACTGCTTGCTCATTATTCGGGCGAGCCAAAACTTATTGAGTCTTACCGAAATAACGAGGATATTCATACACGCACAGCATCAGAGGTTTTTGGAGTGCCCAAAGACCAAGTAACTAAGGCGATGAGAAGAGATGCCAAGGCGGTCAATTTTGGGATTATTTACGGCATAAGCGATTTTGGACTTGCCAAAGGTCTTGATATTTCTGTTTCGCAGGCACACAGCTATATAGAAAAATATTTTTTCAATTACCCTAAGGTAAAAGAGTATATGCGGCTTTGTGTAGAAAAAGCCAAGAAAAACGCAGAAGTCGTACTCTCTAGCGGCAGAGTGAGAAAAATCCCCGAACTCAAGTCTCCCAGCCGTACTGTAAGGGCTTTTGGAGAAAGGGCGGCAATGAATATGCCGCTTCAGGGAACGGCGGCAGACCTAATCAAAATAGCTATGATTAATGTCTCCAAAGAACTAAAGAAACAAAACCTCAAAAGCCGTCTTATCTTGCAGGTGCATGACGAGCTTATGGTTGAAGCCAAAACTGAAGAAGTGGATAAAGTTGCTCAGATTTTGAAAACCAATATGGAAAACGCAATGAAGTTTGATGTACCTATTTTGGTTGAAATAGGTATAGGCGATAACTGGTTTGAAATATAAATACATTAACAAACAAAAAAATTAGGATATAGTTATGTTAAAAATTGCAATTACAGGCGGAATAGCAGGCGGCAAGACGCTTGCAAGCGACACCTTGATAAGTTTGGGTGCGCATATAATTGATGCCGATATAATTGCACGAAAAGTTTTGCAAAAAGGCTCAATCGGAGCAGTCAAGATAAAACAACATTTTGGCGCAGAGTTTTTTGACCAAAACGATGAGCTTATCAGAAGAAAATTATCTGAGTATGTTTTTTCTTGCGAAGACAGAGTTAAGCTTCTTAATTCTATAACACATCCGCTAATAAGAAAAGAAATAGAAAAACAGATTAAAGAGTGTCAAGGCTGTGGAGCAATCTTTGTCATAATACCGCTTCTAATAGAAAGCGGTATGGCGGATATGTTTGACCGTATATGGGTTATTGCTGCAGATATTGATTTACGCATAAAAAGAATGGTACGGCGTGATAATATTAGCATAGAGCAGGCATATAATATTTTGAGTAGTCAAGCAAGTGATCAAGAGCGGCTCAATATTGCTGACTGTGTGATATATAATAATGGTAGCGAACAAGAATTTGTCGAACAGATAAAGACAGAGTATCGCAAATTAATCCATGAATTGAG
>CALAYY010000075.1 GCA_937895465.1 uncultured Clostridia bacterium
CTCAATGTTATACCTTGTCAACACAAAGAACTAAATTTATCCAGCCCATTAGCTACTTATTTTGCAATGGCAAAAGGCTATCAGCAAAATAATTTAGATGTTAAGGCACTTGCAATGAAAAAATGGTTTACGACCAATTATCATTATATAGTGCCAATAATTGATGACAGCGTTAATATAAAACTTAATCCCGAAAAACCTATATATGAATACAAAACAGCAAAAGAAACAGGTGTTGAAACAAAACCCGTAATAATAGGTGCTTTTACTTTTGTCAAGCTATGCAGATTTTTGACCGAAAAAAATCAAAACAGCATAATTGATCAAATAACTAATGCTTATATAGAGTTGTTTTCCGAATTAAGCAATATCGGTGTAAACCTTGTTCAAATAGACGAGCCTATGCTTGTTACAGATTTGAATGAGGAAGATATTGCTTTGTTCCAGTCTATTTACAGTAAGATGCTAGCTAAAAAAGGCTTATTAAAAATCCTTCTCAATACATATTTTGGAGATATAAGAGACATATACAAAACAGTTTTGTCTATGGACTTTGATGCATATGGACTAGATTTTATAGAAGGCAAGAAGAATTTGGACTTAATTAAAGAATATGGATTCAAAGACGGCAAACAGCTTTTTGCAGGGGTCATTAACGGACGCAATATTTGGCGTAACAGCTATGAAGACTCAATGGAAATTTTACATACTCTCAAAAAATATATAAGTTCCGAAAACTTAGTTATAAGTACTGCAAGTTCTCTTGCTTTTTCGCCTTATACAACACAGAACGAAACTAAGCTGTCAAAAGAAATTTTAAATCAATTTGCTTTTGCCGAAGAAAAATTAGACGAGCTTAACGACTTAAGAAATTTATTTGACATTAAAGATTATAAAACTGAAAAAGAATATCTTGATAATGTTACGTTAAAAAAAGAAAAGATAGAAAACACGGCTTATATAGAATCTGATGTTAGAGAAAAAATCAAGAACTTAAAAGATGAGGATTTTGTAAGACTGCCTCAATTTGAAACAAGATACAAAATTCAAATGGAAAAGCTTGGCTTGCCTGTATTGCCCACTACAACGATAGGCTCATTTCCTCAAACTGCTGAAGTAAAAAGAAACCGCAATTTATTCAAAAAAAGCGAAATAACCAAAGAACAGTATGACCAAAAGATAAAAGAATTTATAAGCCAATCAATAAAATATCAGGATGAATTGGAAATTGATGTATATGTGCATGGCGAATTTGAACGAAACGATATGGTTGAGTATTTTGGCGAAAATTTATCGGGATTTGTATTTACCCAAAATGCGTGGGTACAGTCATATGGAACACGCTGTGTAAAACCGCCTGTAATTTGGGGCGATGTCAAGAGGTTGCAGGCAATTACAGTGCCTTATAGTGTTTATGCCCAAAGCTTAACCTCTAAGCCAATGAAAGGTATGCTGACAGGTCCTGTTACCATTCTCAATTGGTCTTTCCCCAGAGAGGATATTTCATTAAAAGAAATATGCTATCAAATAGCTCTTGCCATAAAAGATGAAGTATTAGACTTGGAAAAAAACGGAATAAATATAATCCAAATAGACGAAGCCGCATTGAGAGAAAAATTGCCTTTACGAAAGAGCGAATGGTCATCATATCTTGATTATGCCATAAAAGCATTTAGGCTTGTTCATTCAGGTGTTCAGCCCCAAACTCAAATTCACACACACATGTGCTATAGTGAATTTGGTGATATAATAAAAGATATTGACGATATGGATGCTGATTGCATTTCCTTTGAAGCCTCACGCTCAGATTTGGCTATATTGGATGACTTATCTAATAACGGATTTAGAACAGCGGTAGGACCGGGAGTATATGATATTCACTCTCCCAGAGTACCATCAAAAGAAGAAATAAAATCAGTTATTAATATGATGATAGATAAGCTTGGCACGGAGAAGTTATGGATTAATCCTGACTGCGGACTAAAAACCAGAGGCTGGCAAGAAACCATAGAAAGCCTAAAAAATATGACCCAAGCTGTAAATGAAATAAGAAAAGAAAAACTAAGATAGTGGATGTAGTTGATTTAAAAAACAAAACATATCTTTTTGACGGGGCGTTTGGAACATACTATGCATCTATAACGCATAGCGTGGAGTCTTGCGAGACCGCCAATCTTAATGACCCAAAAACAGTATCAAAAATTCATCAGCAGTATATAGATGCTGGAGTAAACGCCATAAAGACCAATACTTTCGGCGTTAATTCAGGGCTTGATTTGGATTTTTCTCAACAAAAAGAAATAATTAAGAGCGGTTATACTCTTGCTGTGCAGGCAGTAAAAAACACAGAGGTATCAGTCTTTGCTGATATTGGTCCTATTCCTTATAAGGATACTGATATAAGCCTAGAGTATATAGACATTGCCGATGTGTTTTTGGATTTGGGTGCAGACAAATTTTTATTTGAAACCATGCCAGAATATAATGCCTTAAAGCCTGTTTTAAAACACATCAAACAAGAAAAGCCCAATAGCTTTATTGTAGTTTCTTTTGCGGCAGGACTGGACGGTTATACAAAATCAGGTCATTATTATAAGCAGCTTTTAGATATGGCTCAAAATGATGAGGCAGTTGATGCAATTGGTCTTAATTGCCTTTGCGGTCCGGCACATATTTTGCAGCTTGTTAAAGATTATTCTCCAATTAAACCTATGAGCGTTATGCCTAATTCGGGTTATCCTGAATCAGTCGGCAATAGATTGGTTTATATTGATAATGCTGATTATTTTGCTGAAAAGTTATTAGAATTAAGGCAAAACGGAATAAAGATATTGGGAGGCTGCTGCGGTACAACACCCCAACATATCAAAAAAAGCCGAATTTTACTTGACCAATTCGGCGGTGAACAGACAGTTAATATAGAAATCAAAAGTCATGTTCTTGATAAAAAAACAGTTCATAATAATGCGTTCTTTGATAAGTTAAGGCAGGGGAAATACCCTGTTGCCGTTGAATTGAGAGCACCTTTGGATACTGATATTGAGTATCTTTTAAGCGGTGCTGATAATCTAAAAAGTTTGGGTGCTGATGTTATCACTATTGCAGACAGTCCGCTTTCACGCACAAGAGCAGACAGCTTTATGATAAGCTCTAAAATTAATCGTGAAGTAAACATTGATGTTTTACCGCACCTAACTTGCAGGGATAAAAATATTATTTCCATAAAAGCCGCTCTTTTGGGGCTTAATATCGAAGGTGTCAACAATGTCTTTATTATAACGGGCGACCCTATTGTCGCAACGGAACGCAGCAGTATTAAGGGTGTTTTTGATTTTAATTCTATCGGCTTGATAAAGTATATCAAAAGCCTTAATCAAAATGTCTTTAATGATAATCCTTTTTTGATAGGTGCGGCTCTTAACACCAATGCCGTCAATTTTGATTTTGAACTAAACCGTGCCAAACAAAAAATACAGGCAGGAGCTAACTTTTTTTTAACTCAGCCTGTTTTGACTGATGAGAGCATAGAAAAAATCAAAAAAGCCAAACAAACTCTTAATACATATATTTTGGCAGGCATTATACCTCCTATAAGCTACAAAAACGCCGTGTTTTTAAATAACGAGGTAAGCGGCATTTCTATACCTAACGAGTTATTGGAAAAACTAAAAAGCAACCCTCAAAATGAAGCAGAAGTTTCAATAGAGTTTTCTTTAGGGGTTATAAAGCAGTTAAGACAAGTATCTGACGGATTATATATTATCAGCCAAAGCAAAAAGGCTTCACTAATCAATAGTATAGTTCAGAACGTCAAATCATTTTAAACTTTTAATAAAGCAGTTAAAACAGTTTTAATAAAAAACTGCCCAAAGCATTATATCTTTGAGCAGTTATTGTTTTCTTTTATTATTTTATAATCTTAATGCTTATTAAATTTTTGTTGAAGAAGTTTTAATGATTCTTCCAAAGATAACTCTTTAGCAGGCTTTTTATTGTCAGATGTATTATTTCTTTGGACGGCATTATTATTATAGCGGTTAGCCGGTCTATTATTTTGTTTGATTGTCTTAGAATTGTTAGGTGATTTCAATGTATTACCGTCTGCACCTTTCATGGTAAGGCTAATGCGGTTTTTAGCTGTATCTACACCCAAAACTTTGACTTTGACAATATCGCCGACACTCAGAACTCGGGAAGGATGTTCAATAAAAAAGTCTGCTATTTCAGAAATATGAACAAGTCCGTCTTGGTGTACTCCTATATCAACAAACACACCAAAGTCAATTACATTGCGAACAGTTCCCGTAAGTTCCATTCCTTCTTTTAAGTCTTCCATACTCAAAATATCGCTTCTTAACATAGGCTGGGGCAAAGCATCTCTTATATCTCTGCCTGGCTTTAATATTTCTTGAATAATATCATTGAGGGTAGGAACGCCGATATTGCATTCTTTGGCAACATGCTCTTCTCCCTTAATCTTAACCAATTCTGGAAGCTTGGCAATAGATGCCTGATCATTAATATCAAGGTTAAAAATCTGCAATAATTTTTTTGCGGCGTCATAGCTCTCAGGGTGAACAGCAGTATTATCTAAGATATTCTCATTGTCAGCAATTCTCAAAAAGCCCGCACACTGTAAAAAAGCCTTTTCGCCCAGTTTGGGAACATTGAACAATTCTGAACGGTTTTTAAACTGTCCGTTCTTTTCTCTATAGCTTACAATATTTTTTGCAATTGAGGTATTAAGTCCTGCTATATATGACATGAGCGCATAGCTTGCCGTATTGAC
>CALAYY010000076.1 GCA_937895465.1 uncultured Clostridia bacterium
GTTAGAACTTCCCGGAATTGCAAGGCTTAACGACAAAAAATAAAAATAAAAAATTTTGATAGGGCAAGGGAAAAATCCTTTGCCCTAAAATAAAGGAAGAACATAATGAGAAAACCTATAATTGCCGGAAATTGGAAAATGAATAATACGGCACAAGAAACCAAAAATTTATTAAATGAACTTATACCTCTTGTTAAGGATGCAAAATGTGAAGTAGTGGTTTGTGTTCCATATACTGATTTGTATGCTGCAAGCGAGATTTTGAAAGGAACTAATATCGGCTTAGGCGCTCAAAATGTGCATTGGGCTGATAAAGGTGCTTATACAGGCGAGATTAGTGCAGATATGCTTTTGGAACTTGGTGTAAAATATGTAATAATCGGACACAGCGAAAGAAGACAATATTTTGGTGAAACTGATGAAACTGTTAACAAAAGAGTTATTCAGGCACTCAAAAAAGGACTTATTCCTATTGTATGTATAGGCGAAACCGAATCAGAAAGAGAAAACGGACTTACTGATGAGGTTAACCGCCGTCAGCTAACAATAGGACTAAAAGATATATCAGCTGAAGATATTCAAAAAATAGTTATAGCTTATGAGCCTGTATGGGCAATCGGCACAGGCAAGACTGCAACTGACCAAGATGCAGATGAGACAATAGGCAAGATACGTGAGATTTTGGGCAAGATGTTTTCAAAAGATATTGCACAAGGTCTTAGAATACAATACGGCGGCAGCATGAATGCCAAAAATGCTCAGGGACTTATGTCAATGCCCGAAATTGATGGCGGACTTATCGGTGGGGCAAGTCTCAAGGCTCAGGATTTTAGTATAATAGTAAAAGCTGCCGATAATTTCTAACAAAAAGGATAATATATGAAAAACAGATTTGTAGCACTTATTATAATGGATGGGTTGGGAAGAAGAGATAACAAAAGCTGTAATGCAATTGAAATGCAAGGTATGCCCAATCTAAAGAACTTGATTTCACAATATCCCAATACATTGATAGGTGCAAGCGGTCTTGATGTGGGCTTGCCAGACGGACAAATGGGCAATAGTGAGGTAGGACATCTCAATATAGGTGCAGGCAGGATTGTATATCAGGACATTACCAAAATAGATAAGTCTATAAGTGACAGAGATTTTTTTAGCAACCCCGCAATTATGGGTGCAATAAATAATGCCAAGAAAAATGATTCTAAGCTACACTTAATAGGACTTTTGTCTGACGGCGGAGTACATAGCCATATCAATCATTTGTTTGCATTACTGGATATGGCTAAAAAGAATAATATCAGCAAGGTTTATGTTCACGCACTTATGGACGGCAGAGATGTTTCGCCCACAAGCGGTGCTGACTTTGTTTTGCATACTGAAAAGAAGTTAAGCGATTTGGGTATAGGAAAGGTAGCAAGCGTTTGCGGTAGATATTATTTTATGGACAGAGATAACCGCTGGGAAAGAGTAGAAAAAGGCTATAACAGCATAACAGCAGGCAAGGGCAAGACGGTAACCAATGCAGTAGAGGCTATTAAGCAGTCTTATGAAAATGGAGTTACTGATGAGTTTATAGAGCCCTTTGCTGTAATTGACGATAACAATAATTATGAAGGCGCAGTTGACAAGGGCGACAGCGTGATATTTTTTAACTTCCGTTCGGACAGAGCAAGAGAAGGCACACGTGCATTTATCTATGAGGATTTTGATAAGTTTGAAAGAGCCAAAGGCTATACAGATGTTTATTTTGTTCAGATGACCGAGTATGATGCAACATTTAGCGGACTTCATACAGCCTTTGCACCTAAGGAACTTAAAAACACTTTGGGAGAATATCTTGCACATCTTGGATATAATCAATTAAGAATAGCCGAAACCGAAAAATATGCACACGTCACATTTTTCTTTAACGGCGGAGTAGAAAAGCCTAATAAAAACGAAAACAGGATTTTGATTAATTCGCCCAAGGTAGCAACCTATGACCTAAAACCAGAGATGTCAGCTTATGAAGTTTTGGAGGCGGCCAAAAAGGAAGTCAATTCGGGAAAGCTTGATGTGATGATTATCAACTTTGCTAATTGCGATATGGTAGGGCATTCAGGTGTTTTGGATGCAACGGTAAAAGCAGTTAAAACTGTTGATGATTGTGTTAATCAACTTGTTAATGAGATTTTAAAAATTGGCGGTGCTGCAATTATAACAGCTGACCATGGCAATGCAGAACAGCTTTGTTATGAGGATGGCTCGCCTTGTACAGCGCATACCACCAATCCCGTTCCTTGTATCTTAGTTGATGACACCAAAAAGGATATCAAATTAAGAGACGACGGCAAGTTATGCGACCTTGCACCCACATTATTAAAAATCTTAGGCGAAAAAATACCTGAGGAAATGGAAGGCAAACCGCTTTTTTAATAAAAGTTACAATCTAAAAATTGCTTGTGCAACGCAGGATATTATGTTATAATCATTAAGCCGAATTTGTATGAACGGAGGAAATCGTTTTGTCTCAGCTTTTGCAATTAATAGTACCCAGATGGGTTGAAGTCAGCTTCCCTTATATAAGAATGGGATTAATGGTTATGGAAGTTTTACTTTCAATATTTTTAATTGTCGTTGTTTTATTCCAGCCTGGAAACTCCGAAGGCTTAGGCTCGATTTCAGGTGGGCAGGATACATTCTTTGGCAAGAATAAGGGTAAGACCTTAGAAGGCAGAATGAAAAAGACGACCATTGTAACTGCAATATTGCTGGTTGTCAATGCGGCAATTTTCTTTGTTACTTTGACTATATACAGCGGTCAGGCATAAAGATAAAAAACAAACAACAAAAGGGCGGCTAATAAAAGCTGCCCTATTTTTTTAAATGATTTATAATAATATATGGCATAATATATATTACAAAATAATCTAAGCGGTGATAAACAATGCTAAGTTTTAAAGATAAAATTTATGAGATAATAACAGAAAACAATCTATCCGGGCTTAACAGAAGCAATCTGTTGAAACATCTGGGTGCCAAAAGTGTTTTTGAGAAAAAAAACATTGGGATTGCATTAGATGAGCTTGTAAAAGAGGGCTTATTAGTTGAGCAGGTTTCCAAAAAAGAAATCAAATATCATCTGCCCAAGAAGATCAATGCATACAAGGGCAAGATTCAAGGCAACAAAAAAGGCTTTGGCTTTTTTATTTCGCAAGAACTAGGAGAAGATGTTTTTATTCCTGCCAGGTTTATGGGCAAGGCTGAACATGGAGACACGGTTTTGGCTAAGGTAAACAAGAATAAAAACAGAGAAGAAGGCAATTCTTTGGAAGGCGAAGTAGTTTCTATTTTGGAGCGTGGATTCAAAAAGGTAGTGGGTGTTTTTTGGACTCGTCAAAACTCTGCCTTTGGGTTTGTTACGCCTGATGAAGGTAAATATTTTCATGATATATTTATTCCGCTAGAAAAATTTAACGGCGCTCAAAACGGTCAGAAGGTTGTAGCCGAAATTACATCTTATCCCGAAAAAGGCAAAAACCCTGAAGGTAAGATAAGTGAGGTTTTGGGCAATATTGACGAGAAGGGAATGGAGATATTGTCAATCATCCGTTCATATAACCTGTATGAAGAATTTCCTGAAGAGGTCTTGAAAAACGCTCAAAAAGTCAATGTGTCAATAACCCCACAGGATTTGTCCAAAAGGCAGGATTTTAGAGATTGGCAGATAATAACTATTGACGGTGAAGATGCCAAAGACTTAGACGATGCGATAAGCCTTCAAATTGATAAAGACGGACATTATTTATTGGGTGTGCATATTGCAGATGTATCGCATTATGTTACCGCACATTCTATGTTGGATAAAGAGGCGTTCAAACGAGGCACAAGCGTTTACTTTCCTGACAGGGTGCTGCCTATGCTTCCAAGAGAACTTAGTAACGGCATATGCTCTCTCAATGAAAACGAAGATAGACTTACATTATCCGTATTAATGGAAATAGATGATCAAGGCAAAGTAGTAGGCTCTGAAATAACACAAAGCGTTATTAATTCTAAAGCAAAAATGACTTATGACAAGGTCAACAAGATTTTGCAAGGAAGCGAAAGCT
The DNA here is from genome assembly GCA_937895465.1 of uncultured Clostridia bacterium. Lineage (GTDB taxonomy): Bacteria > Bacillota > Clostridia > Christensenellales > DUVY01 > DUVY01. The sequence goes on from CALAYY010000076.1 coordinate 4,095, forward strand.
TGACGGAAAAATATGCCGCAATCGTGCCTATGTTAAAAAACATGGAAAAGCTTATGTATATTCTCAATCAAAAACGCCGTGAACGAGGCTCTATTGATTTTGAAATACCTGAGAGCAAGATATTGCTTGATGCTCATGGCAAGGTAAAAGAAATTATGCCTTATCCAAGAGGCGTAAGCCATAGGATGATAGAAGAATTTATGCTGGTTACCAATGAAACAATTGCAGAAACCATGTTTCATGCTCAAGTTCCTTTTGTTTATAGAGTGCATGAAGACCCGTCTGAAGAAAAGGCGGCTACAATGCTTGCTTTCGCTCAAGGTGTGGGACTAAAGTTTAAGATGAATAAAAGCGGTGTTTTGTATCCTAAGACAGTACAGCAGATTTTAGAGCAAGCCCAAGATAAGCCCATATATAATGTAATCAATAAGATTATGTTAAGGTCAATGTCTAAGGCAAGATATTATCAGGAGAATTTGGGGCATTTTGGACTTGCAACAAGATTTTACTGTCATTTTACATCACCTATACGACGCTATCCGGATTTGGTAATTCATCGCATTATAAAAGACTTTGTTCAAAACGGCTTGAGTAATTCTAAAAAATATGAAAAGTTTGTAGAAGAAGCAAGCACAATGTCCAGCGAAAGAGAAAGACTTGCCGAAAACGCCGAAAGAGAAGTTGACGATTTGTTAAAAGCTGAGTTTATGAGCAATCATATAGGCGAAAAATACCCTGGGATTATAAGCGGTGTTACTGAGTTTGGAATATTTGTTGAGCTGGAAAACACATGCGAAGGTCTTATCCGCCTTGAAAATCTGCCCAAGGATTATTATCATTATGATGAGAAAAATTTCTCGCTGTCAGGCAAGAAGATAGTTTATCGACTAGGGGACAAAATGGAAATAATTGTGGCTAGTACAGACATAGCCAATAAGAAAATAGAATTTTTACCTGCATAAGAAATTTTTGCAAGGGTTAGGGATATGGAAGGTATAAAGGTAGTAGCCGAAAACAGACAGGCACGGTTTGAATATTTTATATTGGATTCTTACGAAACAGGCATAGTATTAAAAGGCGATGAAGTAAAATCCATAAGGCAGGGCGCAGTTAACCTAAAAGACAGCTTTGGAGTAATTATAAAAGGCGAAGTCTTTTTGCGAAACTGTCATATTACCCCATACAAAAAAGGCAGCTATTTTAATAGTGAAGCGAGACGGGACAGAAAATTGTTGCTCAAGCGTTCAGAAATTGCCAAGCTTTCAGGCAAGGTCAATGAAAAGGGCTTGACATTAATACCGCTCAAAATTTATCTAAAGGGCAGTCTTATCAAACTTGAATTAGGCTTATGTCAGGGCAAAAAGCTATACGATAAGCGTGAAACTCTAAAACAACGCACTCAAGAAAGAGAAGCCCAAAGAGCCGTAAAAGAGTATATATAATTTATTAAGAACTTTAGATAATAAAAAAAGCACTCCTAAAAATAAGAGTGCTTTTAAAATATTTATCGTTATTTTATTTCTTTTCTACAACCATTCGTTTTTTGCCTTCAAACATTATTGATACTGTACCTGTGCCTGTATGAGAGCCGATAACAGGACCGATAAAGCTTGTTCTTATATCTGTTGCGCCTGCTTCTTTTAACTTTTCCTTAAGTTCTTCGGCTACTTCCAAGTCATCGGCATGCGCTATATACACTCGTGTAGCATTGTCAGCTTTGAATTCTCTAAAAGAATTTACCAGCCTATCTATTGCTTTGGCTTTGCCTCGTTCTTTGCCTATAACTACAAGCTCACCCTTATGATTGACTGTAATAATCGGTCTTATGCCCAATAATGAGCCAACTATTGCAGAAGCTGATGAAACTCTGCCGCCACGCTTTAGATGAAACAGGTTTTTTACCATAACAAAATGCTGCAGTCTTTCTACTAATCCGTTCATATAATCTGCTGTTTCTTTTGCGCTTTTGCCGCTTTCCCTTAGCTCACAAGCAGTATCCACCAAAAGCATCTGTCCCATAGTTGCGCCTTTGCTGTCAATTACATAAATATTGCGGTTTTTAAATTTTTCCATTACTTCTTTTGCGGCTGACTTAGCGTTTTCGGCGGTAGTAGATAATCCGCTAGAAAGACTAAAATGAATAAGGTCGCCTTGATTTTTATTTAGAAGGTCTTCAAAAAATTCTGCCGTTTCCACAACATTTAGCTGTGTAGTTTTGGACATCTTGCCTTCTCTTATATGGTCATAAAACGTTTTATATTCTTGGTCAGAATCAAAAGTGTCTTGATATTCCACATTATCCATAATATAAGCCATAGGGATATAATAAATATTCTTTTTTGCTAAGTCGCTCTTATATGCATCGCAACAGGAATCAGTAGAAAGAATAAAACTCATAATAGGTTTCTCCTAATAATTTTCTATATCACTTTAGTGATATACTTCATCTTATTATAATAAAGTTTCATAACTAATAGCAAATGCCTTTTGGGCAAAAAACCCAAAAATTGCCAACTGTAACACAATTGTAAACTATTTATGTAGATTCTTGCCAAAAACGCAAGGTTTTAAACGAAGATTTGATATCTAATGAAAAAGTTAATTAAATAAAATCGATAAATTAGTCTTCATGGACTAGAAATAAGCGGTTTTTTCGCGGCTAGGAAGAAGTTTGAGAATAAAAGCTTAACAAATACATTGTAAAGCAATATAGGTCAATCTTGTATTTATAAACAGATTTGATATAATGAATACTGTATAAGTATATTTTTTACTCTTTTATAATTGCGTGAATATAATATACCGGAATAGCTTTAGGTTTCGCCAACAATGAGATAACATATCAATGTAAAAAGGGAGGTTCAAAATGAAAAAAAAGTTATTAGTATTGGGGATATCGCTAATTATGTGCATAGGTCTATTTTCGGGGTGCAGTGACTATGGTTATCAATTTCATTATAGTGTAATTGGCGGCAATGGCGAAATAACCGTTGAAGACGAGGCTTTTTTGAGAAAAGTTAATTTATGCAATGAAGGTCCATGGTGTGAACTTGGGTGCCCAGAAAATTCTCACGTTATCAACCGTTTAGGGGGGAAAAAAGGCAGTCATGAATTAACCTTTATTGCAATCCCCAATGAGGGATACCAAGTAAAAGAATGGTTATTTAACGGCGAAATTGTTGAGGGAAACAAAACCAACTCTTACAAAGCAAAAGTTTCAAGTGAACAGGATTATAACGGAGTAATAGCTGTTAGATTTGAGGCTATTCAAGGCTAAAGCAATAATTATTAAAGAGGAGATATTGTGAGAATTCTAACAAAAAGAACTATATTTGCACTATTACTTTGTTTTGCTTTTATCGGTGTCGCATTCATTCTATTTAGCAATTCAAGCATAACGGCTTTTGCACATGAGCAAAACGAAATACATGAGCATGGTAATTCAGAGGGAGGGCTTGAAAGCCTTAGCGAAAAAAGGTGAATAATAACAAAGTTTCATAATATTAAAGTCCATAAAGGTAAGACGTCAAAAAACAAGGCGACAAACCGACAAAAAAGGAGGTAATTACCATGCTTAAAAAAATACTTATATTGGGAGTGGCGCTAATTATGTGCTTAGGACTATTTGCAGGGTGCGATGAGGATATAGCAACGGACAGGATTTACATAACAATCAATGCTGAGTACAAAGAGAAGTTCTTAGCAGAAGACTTCAGTATAGAGGACTTTAAATGGGACAACATCGAACGAATGGAATACGGTAGTTGGTACGGTAATATCGAACCAGAAAGTGGCACAATGATGATTTATTTTAAGAAGCATGGAAAGAAGCAAGTTAAAGATACGAAAAAGCATTTTGAAACACTTGTCTTTATAGATGCCGTTTCATTCGACGGTAAGCAAACTATTTAGTAAAACTAAAAAATAAACACAGAAAGGGGATAAAATCATGGAATTACAAAGAGGAAAACAACAAAGTTATTTATAGTATCAGGCACTTTTTTATTAGGTTTAGTGCTACATTTGCAATCATATTTACGCCAAACATGATGCAAGCAAGTGTAATGGAGTTTGACAACGCTTTGTCATCAGAAGAAAGCATGAAGCACTTGCTGAAATGATAGGCTTGCGGAGGGAAAGCTTCATAAACAAACTTGAAAAGTAGTATAGGTCTATATTGTATTTATAAACCGAATTTGACATGATGAATACTGTAAAAGTGTGTTTTCTGCTCTTTTATAATTGCGTAAATATATTATATCAAGACTACGAACGGCAGGTTGCAAAAAACAAGGCGACTGAGCCGCAAAAAAAGGAGGTAATTACCATGTTAAAAAAGACTTTAGGATTAGTTATAGCAGCCATCATGTTGCTTGGGGTATTTGGACTAACCGCTTGCAACGGCGACCTTGCGCAGTACAAAACTGACGCAAAGGCAGCGATACAAACATACGCCGATGCCAAAGGACAAGTCAACTATTGCACGGACAGCTGGATGACGATTTGCAATGCCGTTACAGCGGGTAAAGCAGCTGTGGATGCAGCAAAGAACAAGGATAAAGTTGATGCCGCGGTAGCGACAGCAAAAGAGATTAACGAGGTGCGAAAGGAGGGACAGGGAATGTTTTACACTTTGCAAGAAGCGTATGGCGAGGGCTTGTTGACCATGCAGGATTTGCAGGCAATAGCCGATTTTCTGAACGGTGGTACGGCAAGCAGTACGGAATTAAGTGATGAAATAATTGAACGAATTAAAGAAGCCGCAGCCATTGATATGCGTAATAAAGAGCCGGCTTTAGAAACAAAGGCTGAGGATTTCAATATCCTTAAATATTATGGCACCTACAACGAGAGTGTTGCAGTAATATTAAATGATCCGTACCACGAATACCCGATGGAAATAGTTGATATATGGATAGAGGTGGCAGGTGTATCATTCCACTATGTAGGTCATGGCACGATAACCATTTGGACAAAAAATAAATAAAAAACAATAAAATTGATATGCGCTTCCTTAGTTTAACATGTTTCTATTTTCATGTCTAACTTTTTGGGTGCATATCAATACGGGAGGAATAATATGAGCAAATTTTTTAACAAAACAAGTAGGTTAGCAGTTTTGGCAATTGGGGTGTTGATAGCGACTTTGTCGCTCGTTTTCGCTTTCAACAATGGGGTTGCAGCCTACGCAATGGATGGGGATACGCAGGTTATATGCGGTGCAACAATAGATGACAATTTTGAGGATAACACGGTCATCGTTATTGTTGACCCTAATATCGCAAAACTCAATAAACTCCATAATGCAAAGGCTTTTGATGGCATTGAGATAGACTCAATTATTGAGTTGACTAGCCGTGAAAAGAAAGTTAATCATGGACAGAAAAACGAATTTTCGCAAACCGTAAAAATTGAATTGCAAGAACATTCGAAAGAAAATGTTCTTGCGGCTATTGCGTTTTTGGAAAAGATGGAGGGCGTTTTTTGTGCGGAACCCAATTACTTATATGGAGTAGAAATTGTTCCTAATGATCCGAATTATACAAGCAATTTATTGTGGGGATTAAATGGAACAAATGGCATTAAAATGCCAGACGCATGGGGTATAGCGAGAGGGAGTAATTCGATTAGAGTTGGCGTCATTGATACTGGAATAGCTACGCATCCAGACCTTGATGCAAATTTGGTTAGTGGATGGGATACTTTTCACAACAACTCTACAACAACTGATGACACACATTCACACGGAACTCATGTCGCTGGTACAATTGGTGCGGTTGGAAACAACTCGACTGGAGTGGTCGGTGTTAACTGGAGCGTATCATTAGTGCCGTTACAAGCGGCAAATGCAAGCAATACATTCTCCTCAACAGATGTTGTAGCGGCGATTAAATGGGCAGAAGATAGGTGTGGTACTGCAGATCAAGTTCATGTAATAAACTACAGTGTAGGTGGTTTCGGGACTTCAACGGCGGTTAGGACTGAAGTTGGTAAATATTGTGGGCTTTTTGTTTGGACAGCTGGAAACGAGGAAACCAATATAGACACAAGAATCAGTTCAAACGGCAGTTTTAACCTTGCAAATTTAATTTCTGTAGGGGCGTTAAAAAGCAACGGCGAACGTCCGGGCGTTGCAGATTGGGGCTATACTTCAACCGGAAGCCCACAGGGCTCTAACTATAGTGCAAACGGCACTAATGTACATATCTATGCGCCAGGCGATGGAATACGCAGTACCGTTCTTAGCAATGGGTATGGGAGTAAATCAGGGACAAGCATGGCAGCACCTCACGTTGCAGGGGTTGCAGGTTTAATGCTGTCGGTAAATCCAAATATGATGGGGATAACAGGCAATACACTCGGTGCAAGATTAAAAACCGCATTAACGGCAAGCGCAAATACAGTAACAATTACAATACCAAATGGTTCTGGCACTATTACTCAAAGTGTTAAAAAATTAAACGCCGCTGAAGCGGTGTATTATGCTGCATTTCAAACGAGCAATGGTGGCAATACAATAGCTGTAAGAAACGGTGTAACGCTTCGTGGCGAGGTTGTTTTGCCAAGCACTATAGATGGTACGACTATTACGACGATAGCTGCCAGCGCCTTTGCCAACTGCACGCAACTATCCCAAATATCAATCCCTGCAAGTGTAAAAAACATAGGGAATTACGCCTTCCAAAATTGCACTGAATTGATGGGTGTTACGTTTGGACAAAACAGCCAAATGGCAAGTATCGGCGATTCTGCCTTTTCGGGATGTACAGGTCTTACTGGAATAACGATTCCCGCTAATTTAACGAGTATTGGTAATTCTGCCTTTTCCAGTTGTACAGGTCTTACGGAAATAACGATTCCCTCAAGCGTAACAAGTATCGGCAGCTCCGCGTTTTCGGGTTGTAACCGTCTTAAAAGCATGACGATACCTTTTGCAGGCGCAAGTAGAGCGGCTACGGGATACGGCACGAGGTTTGGATACATATTTGGGACAAGTAGTTATGAGGGAGGAGTAAGTACGAATCAGTTTGGCATAACGTATTATATTCCGGCAACCTTGAATAAACTTAATATAACCGGGAATATAAGTTTTTATGCATTTTATAGATGTACCGGGCTTACGGACATAACGATAGGCAACGGCGTAACTGAAATCATGGATTATGCGTTTTACGGCTGTCCAGGACTGACGAGAATAACGATAGGTAACGGCGTAGAGGATATATGTGGAAGCGCTTTTGACGGTTGCGTCGGATTAACAAGCGTGACTATTCCCGACAGCGTAACAGTTATAGGCGCAGACGCATTTGCTAGATGCACGGGACTGATAAAGGTAGTAGTCCCAGACAGTGTAAGGTTAATAGGAATGTCCGCGTTTCATGGCTGTTCGCATTTGCAGGAAATAACTCTGCCATTTGTCGGCAATGCAATAAACAGCGGGTCAAATAATCATTTTGGATATATCTTTGGCGCGTCTGACCAATTCAATCAAGGCAATTACCTGCCCTCATCGCTCAAAGAGGTGACAATATCCCGCAGTTTACCAAGCAGTAAGTATATAATGGCAAACCCCGCTTTTTACACTTGTATCGGATTGGAGCGTATCACGGTAAGTGGTAACGTGGAAATAGGCTTTGCGGCGTTTGTGTTTTGCAGCGGCTTGAAATCCGTAAGGGTAGGCAGCGGTGTGACGGCTATAGGGGATAACGCTTTTGCACATTGCAGTAGTTTACAAACGGTAAGTATATCCCAAAGCGTTACGACCATAGGAAACAACGCTTTTGCTTATTGCGCTTCACTGATCGACATAACCATTCCAAGCAGCGTAGAGAGTATCGGAACATACGCATTCGAAAACTGTACAAGCTTAGAAACCGTCATCATGAAAAGAACCGCGCCGAATATTACGAGCTTAGGAGCGGACGCTTTTGACGGCTGTAACTCTTTAATAAGAATTATAGTAGATGAGAACAGTCTAACCGAATACGGAAGCGCGGCAGATTGGTCTGAATACGCCCAGCTTATTATAGGCGACATGGATCTCCTTTACGGCAACCAGGCGGTGTTTTATCCGAACACAGATAACTCCGCCGCTGTTGAAGCGTTGTCGGATGCCGTCATTGGTACGGGACACGGCCAGTCAAATCTGCTGTTTTATTTCAGTATTAGGTATCTAGACGGAAACGAGGTATCCGGCAGTTTTTCATACGGGCTTATCACTAACGCCAATATGGGTTCTGTAATTGCGATTATATACGGCGGGACAATCAATCAAGGGGATATTAAATTTAGCGTTATTCGTGAAATAATTCTCAGAGCGCCGAGCTACAGTCCACTGGAATATGATTTTTATACGGATTTTTATGTTTACGACTCTAATATCGAGTTTTTCGCGATTACGGGGATAATTGAATTGCAGGGGCAATAGTCATGTAACAAATGAAATAAGCCATTCAGAAGCTATCACATTAGACCATTATTTAATGCAAAAGACCGCCTTATAAGCGGTCTTTTTGGTGGAGATGAAGAGGGTCGAACTCTCTACCTCTTGAATGCCATTCAAGCGCTCTGCCAATTGAGCTACATCCCCATATAAGTATTGTTTTTGGTTTATATATGTTATCATATTTTTTAATTTATGGCTATAATTTTGTTGGCTGTTTTTATGTTTTTGGAAAAACCTTTTTTTGTCAAAGATAACCTTAACAGCATATTATAAAACTACATATAAGTTGTTGGAATTTCTAATAATAACATCATCTTATTTGATATTTACATAATAAGATGTTATAGTAAAAGAACAAATCTTAAAAAAAGGAAAAATTTGGCAGATGAGAAAAACGATTGCTATAGTAGGTGACAGTAATATTGACAATGACCCCAAAAAGCAGCAAATAGCTTTTGAGACAGGAAAAATACTGATTGATAACGGTTATAGAATAATTTCTGGCGGATTGGGCGGTGTAATGGAAGCCGCATTTAAGGGAGCGCACGCATCCGAGAAGTATAAAGAAGGCGATACAATAGGTATATTGCCTATGTTTTCTCCGCTTGAAGCCAATCAATACGCCGACATAATAATACCTACCGGCTTAGACTTATACCGTAATGTCATAATCGCCAATGCTGCTTCAGCAGTAATTGCAATAGGCGGCGGTGCAGGTACAATGTCCGAAATAACTAATGCATGGGCATTGCACAGATTGATTTTGGCTTATAGCAATGTTGACGGCTGGAGTTCTAAGGTGGCAGACACTAAGATAGACCAGAGAAACAGATATAAGGGCATTGATGACAAAGTGTATGGAATACAAACTCCCCAAGAAGCAATAGAGATTATCAATAAATACATTGATAAATATACCCTTTATCATAAAGGCATAGTAAAAGGCGAGTAAGGTATTTATTTTAAGTTAATTTTAAAGAGTCCAAAATCTGTTTTGGGCTCTTTTTATAGCAATTTACTTTTCCTGCTTATTCAACATTGATTTTGAAATGAGTATTTCTTGTCAGAAGAGGTATCTTACTTTGAGGAATCGTTGTTTTGTTGATTGGTGCTTTGAGCTGTATTGGCAGTGTTTGGATTTTGCTGTGAAGATGAAGTTTGATCAGAAGCTTTATTTTGTACAGCAGCTTGTGCTGATGCTTGTTGTGTGGCTTGTGCTGATGCTTGTTGTGTTGTTTTCTGAGTTTGTGTTTGCTGTGCAGCGGTTTGCTGTTCAGCAGCTCTTATTTCACATAATTCCCTTAAAGATGCTATAGTAATCAAAGTGCTTGAAAGCTGAGAAAAAATTCTGGACATAAGCAACACCTCTTCATCTTCTAGATCTTTTGCTATAGAATTAGCCAAAGCGGTAATACCAAATGTAAGTTCACAGAAGTTTATTTTGCATATATCCATTTCTTACCTCATCATATTATATATGCCGTTAAAATTTTAATGACATAACCAAAAATATTATATAACTTACAGATAAAAGAGACTTTAATCAACCCTTTCTTACCAGAAAAATCATTTCCTTAAAATTGAGGGAGATGATTTTTTGGTATTTTAAGCAAAAGAGCGTGTGCCGATGGCGATAAAAACGGCAGACGCTCTTTTTTTGGGGTAGGTATGACTTACGATGAAAAAGTTGCAAGGTGTAATTAATATTTTTATATAACACAGGAATTATCATTAAATGGTAACGCAAATCATTGATATTTGGCGGTAGTTACGCTCTTTTTATATCATTATTGATTTCAGTCAAAAATTTGCGGTAGCGCATGGGCAAAAATTGCCTTTGTAACCTCTCGTTTTTGCGTTCTTCGATATTAACACTTTGATAATAATCCTTCCATATAGACTGCATTGCAATTTCTTGCTCACTCAAAGCAATTTCTATTTCTTTGGCAGGTACTATCTTACATATTACTCCGTCATAAGCCAGCATTTTTTGGCGTTTGACATCGTGAATACAAAAAGGCATATTTTTATATCTGTCTGTAAAATGTGCTGCAAGCATATCAAGAATATCATGATCAGGCGAAATAGGAGCGTAATAAATACCAAAATCAGTTTCCCTAAACCGCAAAAAGCCGTTCATTCTATGTGTTTCTATCTCAACATTATGCCTTAACCTGTTAAAAGTTACGACATCAGGATGATTAAGCATGCTTAATGCTGCACTTTTTTTGAAAAACAAAAGCTTAATAAATCTAAAGATTGCTAAGTCTTTATTGACATCGCAGTGCCTAAAAGCTGTGTAAATGTCTTCAAGCGCATTATAACTAATTCGCTTAATTCCAGTAACCACTCTTTCGGCTTGAATAAAATCAGTTTTGATTTCTGCGGTCTGATATAACATACCAGTCTGGTAATCGTAGTTTTGAGAATATATTGCGACAGGCTCAATACCCATTCTGTATGCTTCAAATACTGTACAAAAAAATCCTTCTAAGCTTCCGTCAAAAACAAAAATCATTATATCTCTCCTGTGAGTACATTATTATAATTTCCAAACATATTAAGCTGTTCTGCTGATTCACTCATCATATAATTATTAAGCCTATTGTAGTTATCTATTCCAAAAAACTTTCCGTTAACTGTAATAAAATTTTTGGCACGCTTTAATACTATTCTCATCCTTTTTAGGTCATCAAAATCCAGATGTCCATACTTTCTTGCTTTATTTATTCGCCAAGCGCCTTTTATGCCAATGCCAGGAACTCTTAATAAAACTTCATAGGGTGCAGAATTAATTTCAATTGGGAACTTATCCATATTGCGCATAGCCCAATCCGACTTTGGGTCAAGGTCATAATTGAGATTGACTTCGGGTGTAATAAATTCATCCACTGAAAATCCATAAAAGCGTATAAGCCAATCAGCTTGATATAACCTATTTTCCCGCCTTTTATTGACAGGTGTTGTGGGCAAAAGTGTGGGATTGCCCACAGGAATATAAGCCGGATAATATACCCTTTTTAGCTGATATATCCTATACAAAGCCTCAGATAGCTTCAATATAATGCCGTCAGTATCAGAGGTAGCACCTACTATAAGCTGAGTAGTCTGTCCTGCTGGAATTGGTTTTAAAAGTTGTTTGGCTTCAGCCTTTTTGGGCAAAGCATCATCAATCATTATATTGTCTTTGGAAGTAAGCAAATTATTATCTTTATAAAGTTCTCTGCCGTTTTGATAAATATCAGATAAAAGTCTCATAGGTTTTATTATAGATTCTTTGGTCTTAGCAGGAGCCAAAGCCTTTAAACCTTGAGCACTGGGCAACTCGATATTAATACTCATTCTGTCGGCATGTAGGGATGCCTGTTCTACAAGAAATTGATCGGCATGAGGGATGGCTTTTAGATGAATATAGCCGTTAAAATGATACACTTGTCTTAACATCTTAACCGTATTAAGCAAGTTTTCCATTGTTTGATCAGGGGATTGTATAACGGCAGATGACAAAAATAATCCTTCTATATAATTGCGTTTATAAAGATTAATTACAAGTTCGCAAAGCTCATTGGGTGTAATGGTGGCACGTTCTACATCATTGCTTCTTCTGTTGATGCAATATTGACAGTCAAAGATACAGTCATTAGACATCAAAATCTTCAAAAGCGAAATACATCTGCCGTCTTGGGTAAAGCTATGACATATTCCGCATGAAGCAGTGCTGCCTATGCCGTTAGCAGAATTATTTCTATTGCTTCCGCTTGAAGAACAGCTTACATCATATTTTGCGCCCGCTGATAAAATTTTTACCCGCTCATTAAGCTCCATTTTACCCACCAAATAATCAAATGTTTATAACATATGTTTATTATAGCACAATTATACGCCGTGTCAAACATTTGTTTAAAGTTTTTAAAAATTTATTTAATTATGAAAAACAAAAAAATTCTGTTTTCAAGAAAAATCAATTCATATCAGCTATCTTAAATTTGAGAGAAGATAGTTTGTTTAATTTTAGTGTAATAGTAATTTGTTAAGTGATATAATGGATAGTATAATTAAAACTAAAGTTTTGGAGGAGATATGATGAAGATTATTTTAGCCAAAGAGTTTGAAAGTGATACCAAGAATCAGATGAGTAAGATTTTTGTGGATGGATTTTTTCAATGGTTAAAATTTTTTACAAAAGACAAAACCAAGCTTGAAAAAACCTTCAGTCATATGTTTAATCTTGATAATTTTTATATAAGCGTAATCAATGATGAAATTGCAGGTATGGCTGCATGCTCAGACGGCAAAACTCCGTCAGTCATCTTGAATAAAAAAGAATTTAAAAAGAACTTGGGCTTTTTTATGGGAAGTTTTGCTTATCTAAGATTAAGACATGAATTTGAAAAAAAGTATATCCATTTGAAATTAACAGCGGCATGGGGATGGTAGAGTTTGTAGCAACATCTCAAAATTATAGAGGTCAGGGTGTTGCCACATCAATAATAAAATCAATAATAGAATTATCCAACTATAAAGAATTAGTTTTAGAGGTTGCAGACACTAACATTAATGCCGTTAAGCTATATAAAAAAATCGGTTTTTGTGAATTTTTGCGCTTAAAGCAAAAACACAGCAAAATAAGCGGCGTTAATTATCTTATTTATATGAATTATTTAAAAGACAAACAATGAAACAAACAGAGCGATTGATGTTTCAATCGCTCTGTTTGTAACGCTGTGCAATTTCTTTTGATATACCCTACCGAAACGGTATTTAGGTAGGTGGCTCCTTCGAAGTTTCCTTATGGCACATCACAAGATCCGTTTAGTGCTGCTGCGTTCCCGCTCTGACACGGTTCGCGGTTTGTCATTGCATAAGACCCCGCTATCAACGCTCCTTGCTTACTCCAGCTTTCCATAAGATATACCGGGAGAAATATTCGGTCCTGCTATAGCGGATTGCAGGTACAGGGCACCGCTAGCTCCCCACTTAGCACAGCTAAACCATTATAAATGATATTTAACATTTTAGCAAGGGTAATTTTTTGGAAAAAATATAAAATATTTGAGGGTTTTAAATCAAACATTTTTATCAAAAGATAATACAACCTTGTTCTTTGTTTTTTAATTTTGCCTTATATGTTATAATAATTACATGGGTATGAATGCATCAAAGTATATAGAAGCATACAACACTATTGACCGCACATTGAGGTCGCAATACGGCTTTAAGGATAATGTCTCTTTTTCCGAGCTTTTGAGACAAACATCTTCCAAAAATCAGCTTATCAAAAAATATGAAGATGAACTTTATGATTTTGGACGCTTGCGTAACGCAATAGTACACAAATCAACAGATAAGATTATTGCCGAGCCCAATGATGAGACGGTAGGTCTTATTTGCCATATTGCAGATCTTTTGATTTCTCCGCCCACTGTCTTGGATGTTGTCAAGTCAAAGTCCGTTATAGCTTTTGACGATGACCAAAACATGTATGACCTTATTGACGCCATTTATAAACACAACTATTCCAATATCCCTATATATAAAGATAAGCAGATAATAGGCATAGTCAATTCAAAACAAATTCTTAATATGTTTGTCAGGCTTTTGCAGTCAGCCGATTGTGTGAGTGCAGAAGCGTTAAAGAAAATCAAGTTAAGAGATGTTGCTCATATTGATCCAAGAGATTATATTTTTATGTCAACAGGTGCAAGTATAATTGATGTTTTGACCGCTTATAACCAAAACCCCAGACTCAAAGCCATACTTCTTACACGCTATGGCGATAATACTGTGCCCGTTGTTGCAGTCATTACTTCATCTGATTGGCTTAGATTTAGCAATATTCTTGACAAAATCTAAGGTTTACACGATAATTAAGGATAACATTTTTGTTTTTTCATTTTTGATATAAATTTTTGGAGCTAAATTAGTATGTACGAAAAAGTTGACAGTTCTTTAGACTTTACTGTCCGAGAGAAAAAAGTCATTGATTTTTGGAAAGAACACGATATTTTCCAAAAGACATTACAAAACACACAAGGAAAACCTGAATTTACTTTTTATGACGGGCCTCCCACAGCCAACGGCAAGCCTCATATAGGTCATATTTTGACACGTGTTATGAAAGATATTATTCCCAGATATAAGACGATGAAGGGCTATCATGTGGCACGAATTGCAGGCTGGGATACTCATGGACTGCCCGTTGAATTAGAAGTTGAAAAACTTCTAGGGATTGACGGCAAACAGGATATTGAAAAATACGGCATTGAGCCTTTTATAAAAAAATGTAAAGAAAGCGTTTGGAAATATCAGTCCGAATGGGAGAAGATGAGTGAGCGTGTAGGCTATTGGGTGGATATGGAAAACCCTTATATAACCTACAACGACACTTATATCGAATCTGTTTGGTGGTCATTGAAAAAAATCTTTGACCAAGGCTTAATTTATAAAGGTCATAAGATTGTACCTTATTGCCCTAGATGCGGCACAGCATTATCAAGCCATGAGGTAGCACAAGGCTATAAGGATGTAATTGAAAAGTCCATTGTAGTAAGGTTTGAAGTTGCCGACAAAAAAGATACGTATTTTCTTGCATGGACAACTACGCCTTGGACATTGCCTTCTAATGTGGCTTTGTGCATGAACGCAAAGTTTGATTATGCAGAGATTGAAAGTGACGGCAAAAGATATATCTTAGCCAAAGACTTAATAGAAAAACACTTTGAAGAATATAAGATAATAAGCGTAAAAAAAGGTAAAGAATATGAAGGCGTAAAGTACAAGCCTTTGTATGATTTTGCAGGCGAGCAGAACGCATGGTATATAACCAATGACGATTATGTGTCGTTGACAGACGGCACAGGTATTGTTCATATTGCGCCTGCTTTTGGTGAGGACGATGCACAGGTCGGCAAAAAATACAACTTGCCTTTTGTACAGATGGTAGACGAACGAGGCTTATTTGTAGAAGAAGCTGGATTTTTATTTGGCAAGTTTGTAAAGGATGCTGACAAGGATATTATAAAAGACCTTAATTCAAGAGGACTATTGTTTTCTGAAATCAAATATGAGCATAGTTATCCTTTTTGCTGGCGATGTGATACACCGCTTTTGTATTATGCAAGAAGCACTTGGTTTATCAAAATGACCGAACTCAAAGACAGACTGCTCAAAAACAATTCAATGATTAATTGGCTGCCTGAGAGCATAGGCAAAGGCAGATTTGGAAACTTCCTTGAAAATGTAGTAGATTGGGGACTTTCGAGAGAAAGATACTGGGGAACACCTCTGCCTATCTGGGTATGTGAAGGCGGACATCAGCACGCAATAGGAAGCAAACAAGAGTTAAAAGATTTAGGCGGATTAAAAGAAGATATAGAACTTCACAAGCCCTATATAGACAATGTGACGATAAAATGCGAAAAATGCGGCAGAATTATGAAAA
>CALAYY010000077.1 GCA_937895465.1 uncultured Clostridia bacterium
GAATAGTGTAATGCATCTTAACTCTGCTCTTGTCAAGATATTGCATATCAAGATATTCGCCTCTCTTTTCCTGACACAACTCCATAATTGCACCTATATATTCAGGCGGAGTGTAGATATCTGCAGAAACAATAGGTTCTTCTATAAAATCAACTTCGGATAAAGGCGGCAAATTAGAAGGATTGGATATATTTAAAACCTCACCGTTAGTTTTGTGAACGCTATAGACAACGCTTGGAGCTGTGGTAATAAGATCCAAATCAAATTCTCTTTCAAGCCGTTCTTGAATTATCTCCATGTGCAACAGACCCAAAAATCCGCATCTAAATCCAAAACCAAGCGCTACACTTACTTCAGGCTCATAAAAAAGTGAGGCGTCATTAAGCTTAAGCTTTTCAATCGCATCCTTAAGGTCATCATACCTTCCCCCATCTGTAGGGAAAATTCCGCAATATACTACAGGCTGAACCTTTTTATATCCGGGCATAGGCGAAGAACATGGTCTATCAGCTTGTGTAATGGTGTCTCCGGGTGCTGTATCGGCTACATTTTTTATACTGGCTGCTATATACCCTACATCCCCTGCCTTGAGTTCATTAACAGTCAATGGCCTAGGGCTAAAAATACCCACTTCTACCGCCTCAAAAACCTTGCCTGTAGACCACATCTTGATTTGAGTGCCTGCTTTTACAGTACCCTCAACTATTCTTACAAGACATATTGCGCCTTTATAATTATCATAATATGAATCAAAGATAAGCGCTTTTAAGGGAGCTGTTTCGTCTCCCTTGGGCGGCGGAATAAGTTTAACAACATCTTCAAGTACTTGGTCTATATTAACACCCTCTTTGGCTGAAATTAAAGGTGCTGTGCTAGCATCAAGGCCTATAATATCTTCTATTTCTTTTTTTATTTCATCAGGGCGTGCACTTGGCAAATCAATTTTATTAATAACCGGAAATATTTCCAGATTATTATCCAAAGCAAGATACACATTGGCTAATGTCTGTGCCTCAATACCTTGCGCTGCATCTACAACTAAAATCGCTCCCTCACAAGCGGCAAGCGATCGTGAAACTTCATAAGTAAAGTCCACATGACCGGGTGTGTCAATTAGATTAAACTCGTATTCGTTGCCGTCTTTTGCTTTATAAAACATTCTGACAGGGGTCAGCTTAATGGTAATTCCTCGCTCCCTTTCTATTTCCATAGAATCTAATAGCTGTTCTTGTAGCTCTCTTGAGCTTACTGTCCCCGTATGCTCAATTAATCGGTCAGCTAGCGTACTTTTACCGTGATCAATATGTGCAATTATGCAAAAATTTCTTATCCTGCTTTTTTCCATAACGCAATTATATGTTATTTTCGGAGCTTATGCAAGCAAGATTTATATTAATATCTTTTTATTTCTGTTTGAAAAAGAACTGCAATCCATTGAAAGCACGAAAACATATTGCAATTTTAATTTGAAATATATAAAATTGTTAATGAGATGTTTTTGTGGATGGGAAAATCAACTCAATATGTATAAATATTGTTCTTCACTTTTTTCATCCAGTAAAAAAACAAATTTATATGCTAATTATTAATGAAAAAATTGGTTATTAATATTCTAAGCGTTTGTTATATATTAAAATGATAGATTAATTAAACTATAAATGATAAAATTAAAAAATAATTGCAAAAGAGGGAAATTATGATTGATAATAAAAATTGGCTTTATTCAACACCTATAGCACATAGAGGTTTGCACAGTTTAGAGGCACCAGAAAATACGCTTGCAGCTTTTGAAAAAGCAAAGGCAGCTAATTATCCGATAGAGTTAGATGTAAGAGAAATAGATGACGGGACTATAATAGTCTTTCATGATGATAAATTATGCAGACTGACTGAAAATGATGGATATGTTGTTAACCTAAAACGCGAAAACTTAAAAAAATATAATATCTTAAAAACAGAACAGACAATTGCGACTTTTGAAGAAGTGCTTGAATTAGTCAATGGTCAAGTACCTTTATTAATCGAGATAAAAAACGCCAACAAGGTTGGTAAATTTGAAAAAAAGCTGGTTGAAATGTTGAAGGCTTATGAAGGAGATTATGCCGTTCAATCATTTAATCCTTATTCGGTAGAATATTTCAAACGTAATGCTCCATATATACAGAGAGGACAATTATCCTCTTATTTTACTGGTGAAAAATCATTAAGCTTTATTAAAAAATATGTCTTAAAAAGAATGTGGTTTAATCGTCTTGCAAAACCCGATTTCATTTCTTATGACCATAATTATTTGCCCAATATTTATGTTTCTAAAACCAAGTTGCCAGTTCTTACTTGGACAGTTCGTTCACAAAAAGAATATGACGAAGTTAAGCCGTATTGTGATAATATAATATTTGAAAACTTTTTACCAGAAATTAATACTTAGACATTAATAAAAGCTAAAGCCGCTGAAATCTCAGCGGCTTTAATAATTATTTAAACCTCAATATTTTCATATAATTGAATAACACTTCCAA
Source organism: uncultured Clostridia bacterium (assembly GCA_937895465.1). Lineage (GTDB taxonomy): Bacteria > Bacillota > Clostridia > Christensenellales > DUVY01 > DUVY01. The sequence continues at coordinate 2,520 of CALAYY010000077.1, forward strand.
ATAATCGAATTCTTGCTACAGCAGCAAAAGCAACAGCCCCTCCTACAACAACTATCCAAGCGCCTATTTTTATCAGAACAGCTACATAATTCTCAATGCCGCCTTCTTTGGTTAATACGCTTAACATTACGTATAATACTATTAAAATAATCATTATAACAAAGCTTATCGCCATATTAATCAAAGTAGGAATAGTTGCTCTCTGATTGTTTTTTACCGCTTCATTAGGAGTAGTCCAGTTTAGCTTTGGCTGTTTTAGGTCAAACCTTATGGTTGATAAGGCATAACCATAACTATACAATCCCAAAACTATAGGGAAAAACACTATTTCTATCACACTCAGGCGGTAAACAAAAATTGATATAATATAACCTATCAATACGGTTATAAGATTTATAATTAATGATAAATATACTTTGGCTTTAACTTGAGTTGTATAATCAACAGGTATTATTTTGGATAGATAAAAGTTTTTACCTTCACGGCTGATAGATGTAGCAGATGTAATATTCATTCCGCTGCCCAACATTAACAAAAACCCAAAGCAAAGCGCATAATTAATATTGGCCATTAAATCACCTGACGCTTCAGCAGCATTGCTGATATTTCCCATATTAAAGCTCATCAAGACCAATATTAGCGGCAAAATTACCGCACCAGCAAGACATTGAAAACCAAAAGCTGAGGTTCTTAAAATATCTCTAAATTCTTTTATCATAATAGCTTTTAATGCTGAACGAGCTTCCGACTTTTCTGCCTTCGTTATAGTCTTAACACTTTCATTTTGACGCATAGTGCTTTGTTGATACACTGCATTGGAGATAAAATAAGCAATTAATAACAACGCCAATAAAGAGCCTACAGCTATAGCTAAGTTTAGCAGTCCGCTTAAAGGCACATCCAAACCATATAGCGCCTTACCTGTAGCAAGACAGGCAATAGCATATATAGGGTAAAAGATTTTTGAAATGCTTTGTAAGGTTGCCGACATGTTGGGAATAAGATTTTCAATATTATTTCCGATTTCCTCACCCGAAGTTTGCAATTTCATAACTCCGTAAAAATAAAAGCCAAAGAAAACACAATAAAGAATCAACATAAATATTGTAGTGAATGCGCCCTTATTTTTGAAAAAAGAAACAATATACATAAGAGGTATTGCAATAATGCTTGCTAACGCAAGAGGAAATGCAGGTGCCAACAAAAAGCCTAATATAATTGATAAGTAATAAACTATACCCTGTTGTGTAGCAATACCGGCTGTTAACAATAAAGGAACTACTACTGCTGCAAAAGTCGCAAGCTCATAAATATAAACTATTGCAAGTTTTGCCAAAAATACCTTACCGGGTTTCAAAGGCAATGATGCGGTAAATTCGGCATCTTTATTAAAATAAACGTAAGTCAATAATGATATTATACCAAAAATTATAACTACACCTACACCTACAATATATATAAGTGTTACAAACTCAGCTAGTAAGTTAGCACTTTTCATTAAAGGTGCAATAAATGCAATTGCAGAAATTCCACCCCCAATAAGTGTTAAATAAGCAAATCCAAGTACAATATATATAGCAATAAGCCCGCCTTTTTTGTTTTTGGATTTGTCGGGGCGAAGACCGTTAATTAAGAATATTTTTATCAGCAAAAATATATCTTTCATTACACAACCTCATTTTCCAAAGCTTCAGAATTTATTTTGGTCAATCTTAAAAAGATTTGCTCTAATGATTCTCCTGCTGTTCCCATAGCTTTTATCTCATCCATAGTCCCTTCTAAGATGAGCTTGCCTTTGTTAATAATACCTATACGGTCGCAAAGCTTTTCAGCAACTTCAAGAACATGAGTTGAGAAAAATACAGTATTGCCTTCTTTTGTATGTTCTCTCATAAGATTTTTTAATTCAAAAGCTGATTGAGGGTCAAGACCGGTAAGCGGCTCATCCAAAACCCAAAGCGGCGGATTGTGAATCAAAGCACCAATAACACAACTCTTTTGCTTCATACCGAGTGAATATGAAGATATTTCCGAATCAACATCTTTAGTCAAATTAA
>CALAYY010000078.1 GCA_937895465.1 uncultured Clostridia bacterium
GATTTCTTCTCTTGACAGCTCATCGCCGTCAAAATACTTGGTCATAAGGGCATCATCATTGGATGCCGCAACTTCTTTTAGGTTTTCTTTCAAAGAGTCAAAATCGGCTTTTAAATTATCAGGTAAAGCAATCTCTGTTCTGCCGCTTGTCCCAAAATCATACGCCTTGCCAGAAATCAGGCTGACATAGCCAGACATCTTGCCGCCGTCCATTATGGGAATTTGAATAGGTGCAATCTTATTGAGATATTTTGACTTAATTGCATCAAAAGTACCTACATAATCAGCATTTTCTTTATCCATTTGATTGATAAAAATCATTGCAGGCATGTGGTTTTTTATACAATAATCAATAGCCTTTTCAGTTCCAACTGTTATGCTGCCGCCTGCACTTGTTACAATTATAACACCGTCTGCAACCTTCAAAGCTTCTATCATTTCGCCTTCAAAGTCAAAAAATCCCGGAACATCTATAATATTGATTTTACAGCCGTCCCATTGCATATTGGCTGTTGCCAAACTTATGGAAATATGCCGTGAAACTTCTTCAGCGTCAAAATCCATTATTGTGTTGCCGTCAGGCACTTTACCCATTCGGTCTATGACTTTTCCGCAAAACAACATAGCCTCGGCTACGCTGGTTTTGCCTTCTCCGCTATGTCCTATCAAAGCGATATTGCGTATGTCCCTAGTTTCTTGCATAATTTCCTCCTATTATCATCATAAGTCTATTTTAATATATTTCTATATGATTTTCAAGGTATATTTTGTTTTATTATGAAAGATTGTAATTTTGTTCTGGATTTAAGAAAACCGCTATAAAATATTATAAAAAGATGTTTGAAAAAGAGTTTATAATAAAAAAGAAATGATTATGATACTAATGTTATTAATTTTTGAGTTTTTGTTTGATGAAAGATTTAATAATGATGCAATGAAAGAAGATTATTTATAAATTACAATATCATTATATTGTTATGTTAATGTTATGCACCTCTAATAATTTTTTTCATTTATCAATATACATCCACCTTGACAACTCTATGTCAATTATCACGTCCCTTTGACAAAAACCGATGAAGATCCCGAGTGGCAAGCCAGTGCCTTTGCCGGAGAATTCTTGTGTCCGGTGAAAATGGCAAGCCGTAAAACAATTCAAAGTTTAAAAAAATTATATAAATCTATGTGTCTCTTGTAAAAAAATATGTTATAATAATCTATGGAAAATTTCTCCAAAAATTGGTTTGAGGCTAAAAATAAAGAAATAGGGGTTTTACAATCTCATTTGATTTAAGCAGATAATTTAAAAAAATGTTCAATATTTTAAAAGTGTATCTTATGAATGAATAAACAGAAGGAGTGAATTAATATTATGCAGCTGACAAAAAAACAAATAGCAATCGCTTTTGTTCTGGCGTTAATGATTATGGGTTTGGGAATATGGATAGGTTGGGGTATAGGCAACAGAGGCAATGAAAAAAACAAATCATACCGCTATGTTATTTCTTGTGAGGATTGGGGCATTGAGTATGTGTCCGAATGGCACGAGTATGACGGCAATGACAATCTTTTTAGTATGGTGTATGTTGTTCCGTATGACGGCAAGGAGCATTTCTTTAAATGTTCTATTGAACAAAAAAACGGTCTTATCCTTTCGGGAAAAATGCTAAATGTTTCCATAAATGGGGTAGAAGAAGGGTCGTTTTATAAATCTTATAATCCAGAAAATCCGCCTACACAAAGGGGGCAATACGCATGGATCTTTTCGCCTGTTGAAAATGATGAAAGCCGCATAGGCGATGCTGTCTATAGGCGATTTATGTTCACAACACAAATAAATATTATAATAAAATAATGATAAAAGGAGGGAAAAAGAAATGAATAAAAGAGGAAAATTTAAAGCGTTGGTCATTCTTTTGGCGTGTATATTTAGCGTTGCACTTTCAATCACGGCATTTTTTATAAAGCCTGTTTACGCTGCGGATGTGGAGGAATCTGCGCTATGGGACAATAACTACAATTCATATACCGACAGCGACATAGTAGATAATGAAAGATTTGACATAAAGCAATATGCAGTATCGTTTAATACCATATTAGACGGTCCATACAAACAAACAGAGCCTAAGGATTTACCTATAACGGGTTTATTCCGAAGCGGGATTAAGGTGTTTAATGACTATAATTATTATATATACGGTGATGATCCGATTATTTCCATTATACCCAGAGAGTTGTTTATGTCGCCGTGCAAAGAACTGATTATAGGAAAAGATTACGGCTTTTTTATCGAAACCGTTCAAACAGAATCAAGGCGGTCAGAACGGACTTCACTAAATTCTTCTGTTTTAGTTTTTGATATTGAGCATAAGAAAGATAACAAAATAGAAAAAGTTAAAATCAAGCCGCTGTTTCAATACGATTACGCGTATGTAACGGCTGAACAAAAAACGGTAAACATTCAGGACTTTAAGACATACAAAAAATATGATATCCATTTAGCACTTTCTTTTGACGAGGGCGTTACTTCTGCGGTAGTGCCTTTACTTCAATCATTTGATATGGAAAGTGGAAATTATCCGACAACAGGATTTGTTAAGGTATGGCGTTTTGCTTTGACAAACTTTTTTTCTGCAGGCTATTTATACAACGAATATAACGCTAATCAAAGGGACGAAGGTTATGTGCAGGAAGATGATTACGGTGCATTTTTTATTGGCAACGATTTTTTTTACAAGGGTAAATTAGTCACTGAAAGCGGTATTGACGTTTCGGATGCCTTTAGTACTTCAATATTAGTTGGACTGGATATTGTTGCGAGCCGTTTTATTCCACCGCTAAGTTGGCTGGGAACTTTAGAAGATGTTTTAAGCGTCATTGACGCTTGGATTCCCAATACAGAAATTCAATCAGTGAATAACCAAGCTACTTATACCTCATATTGGCCAACTCGAACGGATCAATTGGCACGCGGAGATTTTATCCGTTACAGTCATATCACAATGACGGAGGAGTTTAGAGAGAATTTTTTTATTGAAGACGAAGATGAATTCTTTGAGGTGCACTATAGAACAGCTATCGGAAATGAAATCGGTAGTGATTGGGCTACAAGGTTTGTAAAACAGTTTGGGCTTAGCGTGGTTGCGGTAGATTATGAGGCTGCACATAAAGATATGTATTCAGATATTATAGCATCAGGCTTATGCGCTAATTCTTACCCGCTTGATAGTAATGAGGAAAAGCATCTAAACGTTGCAGATGATACAACCTGCTATATATTGCCGCACGGAGTAAATGAATATGCTTTTATTCCCGAGATAGGATGCTATTATAATCTTACTGTTAAAAACCCTGATTTATCGGTTTGGATTGAGATATTAGATGCGGATAAACAGGTGATTTTGCATTCAGATGCAGATACACTAAGGTGTTACTTCAAACAGGGAGAGAAATATTATATCCGTACAGGGTACAACGATTATAACCGATACGGCAGTTATAAATTGTCTTTTAAAATGGATCTTCCGGCACTTGAAATCGGGGAAAATATTATTGATGTAAATAATTCGGATGTTATTTATGCAAGCTACACCCCCAGCAAATATTTATATTATGATCTTTCACTTCCCCAAAGCGTGTCGGCGGTGTATATAGGCGGAAATGACTTAAATTTTATTCAAGTTGAAATAATAAACGGAAGAATACTTGTCCCCTTATATGGCGGCGAAACATATTATTTAAAGATAGAGATTAACCAAAGCCTGTCGGACAATATAGTCATAGATATAACTGACCAAAAGAATTTACATTTTAAGGGTGCAGGCGAAAGTAGCTTTCCGACAATGACGATAAATAGCAATAATGATTTTCAAATGCCCTTAGGCACCCTGCGCGGGTATCTATTTATCGGCTGGAATATTTCACCTGATGCGTCGAGGGGTATGACTAACGCGGAAATACAAGCGATTAATTCGCCCGATATCAATTTGTATTCTATCTGGGAAAAAATATATTATAACCTCTCTTATGCGGAGAACGGCGGCAGTGAGGTGTCAGACGTGACATATACCATCACTGATTATGTAATACTGAACACGAGTATTACAAGAGCGAACTACATTTTTGCTGGCTGGTACGAATTCCCCGACTTCAGAGGCAATCCGGTAATTTCAATCGGTTCGGGCGTAATCGGCGATAAAACATTTTATGCGAAATGGGTCAAAAGCCAGCACAAAATTAATCTGGATATAGACAGCAGTTTTACAGACGGTGTTGAGGCGGAAGTAAACGCAAACTCAATAACAGTTTCATATAATCAAAAATACACACTCCCTGTGCCGCAAATAATAGGTTTTGACTTTGAAGGATGGTTTTATGGCACTACCCAATACACGAATAGCGACGGCAGTTCACTTGCTCCTTTTTTGGGTGAGAGCGACATAACGCTGCAAGCAAAATGGATCAGGCAGGAGTATTATATTCAAATTGAGCTTACCGAAAACGGTAGCACTGCATTCAAGTGGCTTACTGATAATGGATTGAGCGGCGAACAAAGGACAAAACAATACGTGACTAATTTGTCGCCAAGCACTTGGGCAAGAGAAAATACGGCTGAATTTTATAAAATCGGAAGTGTTTTTGAAGACCTTGTAACTATAGATGGCAAATCCGCCGCATGGGAGAATCTCAGTTCGGTCTTAATTAATGGCCAGATTATAAAATTAAAACCTTCTTATGTCCAAGAGACTTATTTGATCAGATTTTCCGAATATACCCAAACAGAGATGCCCGATATCGAAGGAAATTATAATGAGGATATTAATGACAGATTAATTGCACCGCCAAAAACAGGTTACCAATTTGTTAATTGGTATATTGACGGAATTAATGACGGAGTGAACGGCTTTAGTACGGGGGATATTTTCAGTTACGAAAAAATGCCTGACTTATCCTCAATGAAAGAAAACAGGCACATTACGGCTATAATTTACTTAAAAGCAAAGTTTGAACCGGTAATGATAAAAGTTAAATTTGATAGTGTTTATACTGTTAATCCTTCAGAAACAAAGTGTAAATATGATTCTGCCGAAGTATTGCCTATAGTGACAATGGCAGGCAGGGTATTCAATGGTTGGAAATATAACGAAGTAATAATATCAAATAATAATGGAGGATTCTTGTCTAATGTTATAATTGACTCTAATTATCTTATTAAGGATGGCAAATGGAAAATCTTGCCCCCTGATGAGAATCTTGATAGTTATATAGTGCTGGTAGCTGATTGGACAGGAATAGAGTATAGAGTGACTTTGAATAAACAAAATGGCATAGGAGGGGCAGACAGCGTTAAGGCGACATACGGCTCAGCAATGCCCTCAGCAGGCAAGCCCTCCCGTATCGGCTACACTTTTAAGGGTTATTATTCAGGCATAAACGGTTCGGGAACACAATATTATAAGGCAGATATGAACAGTGCAGCTGATTGGGACATTGATAAAGATTCGATCTTGTATGCATATTGGAAAGCGGATACGTATACAGTGGTAATAGATCAACAAGGGGGAAGCGGTGGATCAACTACTGTTGTGGCGACTTATGGAGAATTATTGCCACAAATTTACAGCTCTTGGAGGGATGGATATAATTTTTTGGGATATTTTTCAGGTAATGGAACACTGTATTATTTTTATAGCTGTAAGGAAGTTTGGAATATTGCTCAAGATACAACTCTTTATGCGCATTGGGAGCCTCGAGACATTGTTGTAGCTATTAATTATTATGATGCTACAAATTTTTCTTCTTTGGGTACTGAACGATATACAGTTAAGTTTGATACTAAAATTAATATCAGCGCAAAAGCATTTTCAAAGTACACTTTTAATCAATGGAGGCTTGCTTCTGGGAATCTAGACGATTCTCCCCAATTGGATTATTATTACGCCAGTGATTTAGAACTTACAGTGGACAGGTATGGACAAAGCCGGTATGAAGACTTAACAACCTTATTTTTTTGGTTAACTTGTAGCTACACAAAACAATCCTGTGTAGCAGAAGGTATGCTGATAACATTAGATGACGGAACTCAAAAGCCGGTGGAACAATTATCTGGAAATGAAATGCTTTTGGTATGGAATTTGCAAACAGGGCAATTTGACACAGCTCCGATATTATTTATAGACAGCGATGCGGCATCTTTGTACAAAATTATTAATCTGAGTTTTTCCGACGGAACTAATGTAAAGGTTATTGATGAGCATGCGTTCTGGGACTTTAATTTGAACCAATATGTTTTCTTGAGAGATGATGCGGGGCAATATATAGGTCATTGGTTTAATAAGCAAATAACTGATACGAACGGCAATTTGAAATGGACTAAGGTACAGCTTGTAGATGTAGTCTTAACGGAAGAATACACAACAGCATGGAGTCCTGTAACCTATGGGCATTTTTGTTACTATGTCAACGGAATGCTCTCTATGCCTGGCGCTACAACGGGATTAAT